>DASSSG010000066.1:0-4598 GCA_035708545.1 Bryobacteraceae bacterium
AAAAAATCAATATTAGTTTCTTTGAAAAGCTCCATGCGTCCAATCGAAGTGGCGCCTAAGGACGTTAGACACCGAGAATTCGCCTAAGTTCCCGCCTGCTGAACACTTGGTACTCACGCACCATCCGGGCCAGGGCGGTTGCAGTGCCGTCAATCCGGCGGGTTGCGCCGCGCCTAAATACTCAACTCCCGGACTTCGCGGCGTCCGGCCAGTTCCACGTCAAAAATGAACTTCGACACGAACACCGCGGTGAAGACATTCGCGATCAGGCCGATCACCAGTGTCACCGCAAATCCCTTCACCGGGCCCGTGCCGAACATAAACAGAAAAGCGCACGACACCACCGTGGTGACGTGTGTATCGATGATCGTGAGAAAGGCTTTGCTGAAGCCGGTCTCGATAGCCGCAAAGACGGATTTGCCCGCCCGCAGCTCCTCGCGAATTCGTTCGAAAATCAGCACATTGCTGTCTACCGCCATGCCGATGCTGAGGATAATGCCGGCGATGCCGGGCAGCGTCAGCACTGCCTCGAAATAGCTGACGGCAGCCAGCAGAATGACGGAGTTCAGCAGCAGCGCCAGCGTGGCGTTCACGCCCGCCTTCTTGTAATACGCGAGCATGCATACGATTACGATGGCCAGCCCGAAGAGCCCGGCGGTGACCCCCTGGCGGATCGAATCGGCGCCAAGCGAGGGTCCCACGGTCCGTTCTTCGAGGTAGATGAGGCTGGCCGGAAGCGAGCCTGCCCGGAGAACGAGCGCCAGGTCGGCGGCGGCCTGTTCATCGCCGATGTTCTGGATAACGCCGGTATCGCCGATCTTGCTGTGGATGACGGGTGCGCTCTTCCATTTGCCATCGAGCACGATCGCGAGGCGGTTGCCGATGTTGGCCTCGGTGAAGCGCTCGAAGCGGCGCGCGGCGTCCTGGGTGAGCACGAACTGCGTCTCCCACTGGCCGAACTGGCCGCGCGTCGGCTTGGCATCGCGCAGATCGTTGCCGCGGACCACGGGGTTGCGATCGACAAGCATCCAGCCCTGTGACTCGGCGCCGGTCTGGGCCGGTATCAGCTTCGTGTTGAGGGGCAGCACGCCACCGTGTTTGGCGAGAGCTTCCTGCTGACTCGGGAAGGGCCCGTCTTTGACGAGGTAAAGCTCGAGAACGGCTGCGGTTTGAATGATTTGCTTGATGCGGGCGGGATCGTCTACGCCCGGCAATTGTACGAGGATTTCGGCCTCGGCATCCCGGCGGCCTCGCGGCTGAACGGCCGATTCGGCCAGACCGAGGCTGTTGATGCGGGATTCGATCGTCCGGATCGTCTGGTCCAGCGTCGCGCGGCGGAGCTCGAGCGCCTGCGACGGGCTCATGGTCAGCCGGTAGTCCGTGGGATTAATACCCGTGAGCACCCAGTTGGGGACCACCGTCGTAACGACTTCGCGAAGGGTACCCGCCGATTGCGCGGGGACGCCTTTGATATTCACCTCAACCTTGTCGGCCATCTCGAGGCTGTTCGGTTCGGTGTTCGTGATTGACGCGAAGTTCGCGTTTCGCTTTGCGAGCTCGTCCTTCAGCCGCTGTCCGACCTGCTGGGCTTCGGCGATGAACGCATCCTGCACCTGCACCTGGAGAACGAGGTGGCTGCCCCCGCGGAGGTCGAGGCCCAGGCGTATGTTGCGGTTCCAGTTTTCGACGAGCTGGTTCCAGGAGGTCGGCACACCGATCATGCCATACACGCAAATCAGTACGACGGCGGCAATGACGAGCGCCTTGATGCGTAGCTTCTTGTTCATCAGGACGGCTAACTACCCTTCGTGTTGTCTCTTCCGTGTTGTCTCTTCCGTGAGTTCCGCAGTCCAGAGGACCTGGCGGGTGCGGCACCAGGCCGCAAGGTTCGTCAGGTTCGTACCGGCGCTACTTCTCCGTGATCACTCCCGCCACGGCGCTGCGAGCCACCTGCAGCTTGACATTGTCCGGCTTGACCCTGATTACAAGGGTATCATCGCCGGAGTTCAGCGACAGAATGGTGCCGACGATCCCCCCCGAGGTCTGCACTACGTTGCCTGGCTGCAGGCCCGCGAGCATCTGCTTCTGGTGCCTTTTCTGGCGCTGCATGGGCAGAAACAGCAGGAAATAAAAAATAGCGAAGATGACCAGCATCGGGAGGAACCCGATGAGGGGATTCGGCTGGCTCTGCAGAAACAGGAACGCTGGCACTGAGTTCGGTTTGCTGTCGTTCAGCCGGCGGCGTCCCGAACCGGGGCGGCAGGCGTCCGAACGCACGTCAGATAGCTCGGAAAAGCTTTATTAATGATAGCGTCCCGCATCTCCCGCATGATGTCAAGATAACGGCGCAGGTTGTGAAGCGTCGCCAGCGTGACGAACAACTGCTCACCCGCCAGGAACAGGTGGCGCAGGTAGGCCCGGCTGAAATTCCGGCAGGTGTAGCAGCTGCACGCGGGATCGACCGGGCCCGCATCGTCCTTGAACTGCGCGTTCTTGATGCTGAAAGCGCCACCTGAGGTGAACAGCTTCCCGTGGCGCGCGTTGCGCGAGGGCAGGACGCAGTCCACCATGTCCACCCCGCGCGCGACGTACTCGGCAAGCTCCTCGGGCAGGCCGACGCCCATGACGTACCGGGGGCGGTCGGGCGGGAGCAGCGACGTGGTGATCTCGGCCATCTCGAGGCTCGCCTCGCGCGGCTCGCCGACCGAGAGGCCGCCGACGGCATATCCGTCGGCATCAAGGTCGAGGAGTTGTTCAGCATTTGCGCGCCGCAGATCGCCGTACACGCCACCCTGCACGATCGGGAACAGCGCCGTGGCCGACGATCCCTGGCGACCGTAATGGTCGAACGAGCGGCGGGCCCAGCGCAGGGTGCGATCGGTCGAGGCTTTCGCCTCCTGCCAGGTTGTCGGATAGCCGATGCACTCGTCGAGCACCATTGCGATGTCGCTGCCGAGCGCGAGCTGAATGTCAACAACCGACTCCGGCGTGAACATGTGCGGCGAGCCGTCGAGGTGCGACTGAAACTTCACACCGTCTTCGGTTATCCGGCGGAGGTCGTTGAGGCTGAAGACCTGAAAACCGCCCGAGTCGGTGAGGATGGCGCGGTGCCAGTTCATGAAGCGATGGAGACCGCCGAGGCGTTTGACCGTTACGTGGCCGGGCCGTATGTAGAGGTGGTACGTATTTGCGAGAACGATCCGCGCGTCCAGCTCATCGGCGAGGTGGGATGGCGTGAGGCCTTTGACTGTCGCCTGAGTGCCGACCGGCATGAATACGGGCGTGGGAACAGGCCCATGGGCGGTGTGGAGGAGGCCGGCCCGCGCGCGTGTTTCGGAACACTCGGCCAGCAACTCAAAGCGGACAGCTCGGGACAAGTTTCAGGGTAGCGGAACATGCGCGGCTGACGACACACCGGCAAGCGAACACATGCACCCACCTTCTTCTGCGGTCGCGGAGCGTCCCTCATCGCGGAATGCAGAAATGCGATGCAACGAACAACGGAATCCGCTTTCAGGATCGGTCGGCAGCGCTCGGATTTTGATAGATTCAGGTTCGCTATGGGGCAAGCGGGCGACCTTCTGCAACGCTTCTTTCTGACTGAACCGACAAACGTGACTTTGCTGCTTACCGGGGCGGTGTTGCTCCTTGGACAAGTAGTTACGGCGTACTATGTCGCGTATGTGCGCCGGACGGCGGAGAACCGAGCCGCCTTAGAGGCATCCGATCAGGTGCTGGAACAAGCCCGGCGGATGACAAATGCAACCGAACAGATCAGGACGCTGCTCGGATCACAAGCGACCGTGGCCGAGTCCGAGCTTGCGTATCGCAAAGCGCAGCTCGCAGAATTCTACGGTCCAATTTACGCGCACCTGAAGGTGTCCGAGCGGCTGTACCGCTTGTGGATGGACCATAAGCTCAGCGAAATCAACCTCGACGTTATCTCTCTGTTCAGAAGACAGAACGAGCTGATCGCAGACATCATCTGCAATAAGGCGCATCTTGTCGAAGGAGCGGCAATACCAGACGTTTTTTCCAGGTTCGTGACGAGCACGGTCATCTGGAACTTCTACACAACCCGCCCGGGCAGCCCCTGGATCGAGCCGCACGTTTCGGCGCTGCCGGAGGCCGCCTTTCCGATCGAATTTCAACAGTACATCTACACAACCACACAGGAACTGAAACGCCGGCTCGACGAATTACACCGCCGGTATCGAGTCGAATAGAGATCGCGGCGATTCGCGTTGACGGTTCTGCTCAGCCTCACGAGCGGATGACGTTACATCAGCGAGCGTTGCGCATCGACTCAGGCGGTTGAGCACATCAGGTTGTTCGGCGGAGTATCCGCTCGTTGGTGGCTTTGCTGCTCACACGTGTCGAGGGCGTAAACGCCGCGACTTCGGCTGGGAAAGCCCGGTCATCGCACCTCGATCGCGGCGCCCGCGCGCGCCAGCTTCACGGGGAAGGTGCGATTCTCGCCCGCGAGTGTGACTTCCACGTCGTAATCGCCGAGAAAACCGCGGACACGGAAGTTGCCGGAGTCATCGGTGACGCCTGTTTCGTCGGTCCACCACTCGCGAAAGATCAGATCGCGCCAG
>DASSSG010000067.1:0-2848 GCA_035708545.1 Bryobacteraceae bacterium
GCAGCCGTTCATGCGCCTTGCGGGCGCCAGCTCCGGTCCGCGCGACCTGTCGATGCGTAAAGGCTTCTCACGCCGGTGAACGCCATTGCCGATACCGGTTTTCTCGTCGCTTTTTCGAATCGCCGGGACACGCATCACGCCTGGGCTGTCGAACTGGCCCGCCGTGTTACGGCGCCGCTCCTCACATGTGAAGCAGTGCTCGCCGAGACGGCATTCCAGCTGCGCAGCACCGAGCAGGCATTATCGTTCGTGCGCGACGGTCTGGTCCGGCCTGCCCTGGTCATCTCAGACCACCTCGATCGTCTGGCAGAACTTGCCCACATCTATCGAGACCGCGAGCCCGATCTGGCTGATCTGTGTCTGATCCGCCTCAGTGAGTTGCACTCCGAATTCCCCGTCATAACAACTGATCATCGCGACTTTCGCGTCTATCGTCGTGGCCGGCGCGGCGTGATTCCGCTGATTGTGCCGCCTGCCGGGCGTGATTGAGCGTATTCGCCCCGCATCGCCGGCAACTCTCAACCGGCGTGCGCCTGCAAAGCACGCTCTCTTCAGCCCCAACTCGGCGGCTTCCCGGAACGAATGATCCGAAGCGTCGAGTCGATCGCATCTGTTATTCCTGCAGGCCCGATTCATCCGGCCGCCTGGACAATCGGTGCGTTGGTCAGTAACCTCACCCGGCTCAGGTGCAACCTCGAGATGTTGGTGAAACGCGAGTGAACTCGCGCGCTATTCCTGCGAGGTTGAGTAACGCTGGTCTCGCATCAGGACGGAAATACCCGTGTGCCCTGTCAGCCAGAATCCCTCCCTCACGCTCGCGGATCCGTAACGCCCTGATTAGCTGAGCCGCGCACGTCAGTAAGCGGTGGTTCTCTGTTTCTGCCACAGGCTGCTATACCTCCATCGCGCGGCGCGCCGAGTTGTAGCGCACGCGGCGGCCGGTGCGCAGACTCTCCATCGCCATACACAGGGCGACATTCGTGTACTGTCCGGCTTCGACCGGCGCGTTCGGCTCTTTGCGCGAGCGAATGCATTCGAGAAAATTGCGCACATGCGCAACCGTCGCAAGGTTAAACGAGCCGAGCCTGCGCACATCCGCCGCGGCCTTCGGATCCACGGCGCTTGATGCCGGCCAGAGCGCGTACGATTCCCGGCCGAGATCGAAGCGCGCCTTCGTGCCGTGAAACTGCGTTATGTGATCGTTCGTCCAGTTATAGCGCATTGCCCGATAGCCCAGCGTGAACACGGCGAGGTAGCCTTCCGGAAACTCGGCGGCGAGCGAGGCGGTCTCGGGTACTTCCGCGCCTTCGACGTGCGGGCCCGTCGCGCTGCACGTCACTGCGGTCGGAAAGGTCGAATTCATGTACCACTGAATGACATCGATAATGTGCGCGCCCTGACCGATCAGCAAACCGCCTGAGTAGTCCCAGAAGTAATACCAGTTGAGAAACCGCGTCGGATCGAGCGGCTTCTTCGGCGCCGAGCCGAGCCAGCGATTCCAGTCAAGTTTGCCTTTCAGCTCGCCGCTGCGCAGCGACGTCTGAAAGTTCAGCCACTGGCTGTTTACGAGACGAATTTCGCCGAGCGCGCCGGATCGCGCCAGTTCGCGCCCCTGCTCGAAGAGCTCAGAGCTGCGGCGCTGGACGCCAATCTGCGCGATGCGCTTCGTGCGCCGGACGGCATCGATGATGCGGAAGCCTTCCTCGATCGTGTGAGCGAGCGGCTTTTCGATATAGACGTCCTTGCCGGCTGTGACGGCATCGATGGCGATCGGCGCGTGCCAGTGATCGGGTGTGGCGACCACAATCGCGTCGATCGATTTATCCTCCAGCAGCGCGCGGTGGTCTGTGTACGGCTTCGCACCCGGTGACGCGGCTTTGACGCCGCGGGCCAGATTGGGTTCGTAGACATCGCAGACGGCCGCGACTTCCGCGCCGAGTTCCTTGAAGGTTTCAATGTGAAGCGTGCCGCGCCCCCCGGCGCCGACGACGGCCGCCCGGATGCGGTCATTCGCGCCGTGGATCTGCGCAGCCGAGGCGGCCGTGGAGGCGAGAAAAGCGCGGCGGGTGGTCTCGAACATCTCATCGGCACTCTATTATTAAAGGGAGCGCCATGTCAAACCTGTGGGCTCTGGCCGCGGCGTTCGCAATCGTCCCTGAGGCCGCATCGGCATGCATGTGCTTCTTCCCGCCGGTGTGCGAGAACCTGAACGAGCCCGTCGCGGTGCACAGAGTGTTCATCGGGCGTGTCACGCAAATCGTCAGTTCGCCGGCGCGCCGGCAAGTTGCTCCCTGCGCTGAGATGGAATTTCACGTGACGGATGCCCGGCGTGCGATGTGAACAGATTCGATGCTCCCGTCCACGCAGACGCACTATACGCGCGGGCGAGTCCGCGAGAGCGTCCTCGCGCAGTGGCAACGGCCGGGTAACCACGAGCACGCATGGAATGGAACTGCGGGTTGCAGCGGTCCTTCGCAGCGGGTACAATCTCCGAACGGAACATCCGCTCATACTGGAGGGACTTCGATATGTTGCGCATCAATGACGACGCTCCGAACTTCACCGCGCAAACCACGCACGGTGAGATCAACTTCCACGAATGGATCGGCGACAGCTGGGCCATTCTCTTTTCTCACCCAAAGGATTTCACTCCCGTCTGCACAACCGAGCTCGGCTACATGGCGGGACTCGAATCGGAATTCGCCAAACGAAACTGCAGGATCATTGGCCTGAGCGTGGATCCGGTGAGCAGCCACAGCAAGTGGGCCGCCGATATCGAAGAGACTCAGGGGCACAAGGTGAACTACCCGATGATCGGCGACCCGAAACTCGAGGTGGCGAAGCTGTA
>DASSSG010000068.1:0-7607 GCA_035708545.1 Bryobacteraceae bacterium
GTTGAAGTCGGTGAGCAGGCGGTGGCCACGCGTGATCGGGTCGATCACGACGACCTCCATCGGATTCACAGCGCTCTCCCAGTTCGCAAGGAGCACCGGCGCGGACGCCTTGTCGGGAAGACTCAGGTTGGAGTAGCATCCGAGTTTCAGATCGACCACCGTCTTTACCTCACCGCCCACCGCGCCAACGGTGTAAAGTTTCTCGTTACCGGCGTCCTCCGCTGTGAGATACACCCTGGCGCTGTCGGGCGTGAAGCTGAAGCTCACGACCGAACGGTCGAAGCTATCGGTAATCAGAACGGGCTTGCCCGGGTTGGGCCATCCGAACATTGCCAGCCGGCTCAGGCTGTAGGTCTGTGCGCCCTCACGCTGGTGCAACGCGTACAGGGCCTGGCCGTCGGGCCGGAATACGGGTTTCGTATAACTCGCATCGGTGCCCGTCGTGAGTTGGCGAATATCGCCGCCGTCCAGTAATGACTGATATAGGTGCGTGATAACTTTCTCATAAGCAGCAGCAACACGGTTCGTTGTCGCCGAGAATACGACCGACCGGCCGTCGGGCGCCCATGTCGCATACAGATCCTCGCCGGTTCCCGTCGACACGCCGCCGAAGCCGCGCTCCGCGACCAACTTCGTGCCGGCAAGCAGGTCTTTTGCTTTGCCGCCGGCTTCGAGCGGCTGCACGAAAATGTGCGTCTGCAAATCCTCGAGCCATCTGTCCCAGTGCCGAATCGGAAACGTTTCATACACCCGCGCCCGATATTTGCGGGCTCGCCGCTCAGCCTGTGTCTTCCTGATGGATTCCTCATCGGCCGCGCCGGGATAGACCTGGCTCGTAAACATCAGCCACTTCCCATCCGGACTGAGGTGCGGGGCGGTTGCCCCGAGCGCAAGCGATGTGATCCGCCGGGCTTCACCGCCCGCGAGATCGAGAAGGTAGATTTGCGAGGCCTCATCTCCTTCCCGCTTCGCGGAGAACGCGATACGTCTGGAATCGGGACTCCAGGTGGGACCAGATTCAGCGCTTTTGGTGAAAGTAAGCTGCCGCGGCTTCACGCTCCCGTCAGCCGGAACGATCCACAGGTCGGTCGACTGGTCGTTCTCATCGTAAGCCGGCAACTGAACCGTGAACAGGACCCACTTACCATCCGGGCTCGGCACAGGGGCGCCGACCCGCTTCATCATCCACATCGATTCGTGCGTAGTCGGGGTTTTCGCGGCAATGACCGAGACGAAAATAAGGGCGAGGAAATGACGGCAGGCCATGTGGTCACTCTATCAGGGCCGTTTCCATGAGATAGCGGTCCGCACGACAGTTTGCCCGGAAATGCGATCCATGGCCGCGCCTTCAACCGAGTCCCCGACCTCGGCCAGCGATGATTCATGCGTGCACCGCTATGCAGGGCCACATTCATGCTCAGCGATCGCTTGACATCCGAAGTGCGACTCTGCGCCGCACGGACACTCTGTATTTCCCGTTTGAAAATCACAACAGATGGCGAACAGCGCATGTTCGGAGATGATGCATCGCATCGTCGACCGCATCGGCGAAGGCGGCAGCGGGGTCATCGCCTCGCGCTGTGCAGCTCCTCTATACGATGTGCCCGATCCCGCCCGGACGCCCCGCGGGGCACGCACAGCGCGACAGCAGCCTATTCCTCGGCATGCGCGACCGTGTTCGACACCGTCGCGCTCTGCACCGCGTAGGCTTTCTCGATCAGCCGGCAAATCTCCGCCGCGAGCTTCTCGACGTTGTCGTCGCCCTCATGATCAAGGACGACTTTGATGTGAACATCGGTCCGGGGCATAAATGTCATTCTACGGACGGGCGACAATCGTTTTGTTGGATCTCGCGACCCCGCTGACTTATGTCAAGGGCGTCGGGCCCGCGCGCGCGGCGATGCTCGAGCCCAAAGGACTGCTCACGGTCGAGGACCTCCTCGCCTACATGCCGCTGCGCTACGAGGATCGGCGCAACATCAAGCCGATCTCCCGGCTCGCGCCAAGCGAGATGGCTACCATCCTGGCCGAAGTGCGCACGGCGAAGCTCGTCGGCTTTCGCAGGCGCAACCTCGGCCTGTTCGAGGCGCGCTTCAGCGACGGCTCCGGCGCGATCGTGCTCGGCAAGTGGTTCCATGGTGCGTACCTTCAGGATCTGCTGACGCCCGGCACCAGGGTCGCGCTCTACGGCAAGATCGAGCTCGACAGCTACACGGGCGAGCTCCTGCTGATGCATCCGGAGTTTGAGCTGCTCGCCGAAGATGACGAAGACGGTGATGCATCCCTGCACACCGGCCGTATCGTGCCCATCTATGAAGCTGCCGGCAAGATTTCCACGCGTGTATTCCGTCAGCTCACTCGCCGCGTACTGGACACACTACCGCGGCTTGCCGACGACTTGCCAGAGCACGTGCGTGGACTGCTGAAGCTGCCCGACCGCGATTCGGCCGTTCGCGCGGCACACTGGCCCGCCCCGGATGAAGATCTGCGCCTGCTGAATGCTTTCCGTAGTCCCGCACAAATGCGGCTCATCTTCGAGGAGCTGTTCTGGCTCGAATGCGGGCTCGCGCTGAAGCGCTCGAAAGCGCGGGCGCGCCAGGGCATCGCATTTGAGCTGAACGATCGCGTGCGGTCGCAGATCAAAGCAATGCTGCCCTTCAAACCCACCGAAGCCCAGAAACGCGTCCTGCGTGAGATCGCCGCCGATATGGCCGCACCGCACCCCATGAATCGGCTCCTGCAGGGCGACGTGGGCAGCGGCAAGACGCTGGTCGCCGCGGAGGCGGCGATCATCTCCATCGAAAACGGATACCAGGCCGCGGTCCTCGCTCCGACCGAAATCCTCGCGGCACAGCACTACTACTACTTCCGAAATCTGTTCACCAGACTCGGCTACGTGGTTACGCTGCTCACCGGTTCGAACACGCCGCGCGAGAAGGTCCAGCTCAAGAAGCTGATCGGCGAAGGCCTCGTGCATCTCGTGGTCGGCACGCACGCCCTGCTCGAAGCCGACGTGGAATTCAGGAATCTCGGCCTGGCGATTGTAGACGAGCAGCACCGGTTCGGGGTCATGCAGCGTCTCCGCCTGTTCGAGAAAGGCGTCCACCCGGACGTGCTCGTGATGACCGCCACGCCCATTCCGCGCACGCTCGCGCTGACCATCTACGGCGATCTCGATACGTCGGTAATCGACGAACTCCCACCGGGCCGCAAGCCAATCCGGACGAAACACGTAATGCACGATCAGATCGAACAGGTCTACAGTTTCGTGAAAAAGCAGGTCGACGCCGGTCACCAGGCATACATCGTGTATCCCGTGATCGAGGAGTCCGAAACGCAGTCGCTCAAAGCGGCGCAGCAGATGTACCGCCATCTCTCCGGGATCGTCTTCCATGGCGCCCGCGTCGATCTGCTGCACGGGCGTCTGCCACAGGACGAGAAAGATGCCGTCATGAATCGCTTTAAGGCGGGCGAAACGCAGATACTCGTCACCACGACGGTAATCGAGGTTGGTGTCGACGTCCCGAATGCCAGCGTTATGGTGATCGAACAGGCGGAGCGTTTCGGGCTTGCTCAGTTGCACCAGTTGCGCGGTCGCGTTGGCCGCGGCGCCGCGCAGAGCTACTGCATTCTGGTCACCGGCAAGCTGAACGACGCCGGCCGCGAGCGTATCCGCACGCTGGTGGAATCGAGTGACGGCTTCTACATCGCCGAGATGGATCTGAAGCTCCGCGGCCCCGGAGAGTTTTTCGGCACCAGGCAATCCGGCCTGCCGGCCCTGCGCATTGCCAATCTGATTCGCGATCAGGAGATACTGGAGCTTGCCCGCCGCGAAGCAGTAGCCTACGTCGAGAATCCGCCGTCGCCGGAGGCTCTGAAGCGCTCGGTGGCTTTCATCCAGGACCACTGGCAGCGCCGCTACGGTCTCGTGCAGGTCGGCTGAAATGCGAGTCATTGCGGGTGAGTTTCGCAGCCGCGTGCTGAAGACTTTGCCCGGACTCGACACGCGTCCCACGCCCGATCGCCTCCGCGAATCGTTGTTCAACGTGCTTTCCGCCGAAATCGCGGGCGCGATCTTCCTCGATGCATACGCGGGTACCGGCGCTGTCGGCATCGAGGCCCTCAGTCGCGGTGCGGCGAAAGCGATATTCATCGAACGCAGCCGCGCCGCTGTCAGTGTGATTCACGATAACCTGCAGGCGCTTCGGCTTTCGGCGCGCGCGCACGTCGTACACGGGAAGGCGCTCGCTCATCTGGCACAGTACCGGCCGGACATTGTTTTCCTCGACCCGCCCTACGACCAACCGCGCGAATACACCGCCGCGCTCGAACTGCTGGGCGGAACCGCACCATCACTTGTTATCGCGCAGCATTCGCGGCGGTTCGCGCTCGCCGCCACCTATGGCCGCCTTGCGCGCACGCGCGAGCTCCGGCAAGGCGACAATATACTGACGTTCTACCGCCCCGCGGATCGCGCCATGCCTTTCCAGTCTCTTTCTCTTTGACCGTCGGTCTGCGGTCTGCGGCCCCGCTCCATTGGTATCATCTCTACTTGGTGTTGGGGGATTCCCGCTCACAGGCAATGATGGCCATCTCCGTGAAGGGCGAATACGCTCTTCAGGCCATCTTCGATCTCGCCCTCAACGGCCGCGGGGATCCGGTCAAAATCGCGGATATCGCGCGCCGCCAGAAGATCCCGCAAAAATTCCTCGAGCTCATTCTTGCCGGCCTCAAGCAGGGCGGTTTTGTCGAATCCCGCCGCGGAGCTGATGGCGGGTACCTGCTCGCGCGCCCGCCCGAGAACCTCACCGTCGGACAGGTGCTGCAGTACATCGAAGGCCGCCGCTCGCACGCGGCACGCCGGCAAAAACCGGACTCGCCATTCACCGACATGTGGCGCCGCGTCGATGAAGGCGTCTCCGCAATCGTTGACCATACTACATTCGCCGACCTCGTACGCGACTGGCGCGATCGGCAGGGGAAGTACGTTCCAAACTGGGAAATCTGAGGTTATCGAGGCAAGGAGGAGACGTGTACTACGAGGACAACTCGCTCAGCATCGGACGCACGCCGCTCGTCCGGCTCAACCGCGTCACCAACGGCGCACCCGTCACCATGCTCGCCAAGATCGAGGGCCGAAACCCCGCCTATTCGGTCAAGGACCGGATCGGTGCCAGCATGATCTGGGACGCCGAGAAGCGCGGCGTTCTCAAACCCGGCAAAGAGATTATCGAGCCCACCAGCGGCAACACTGGTATCGCTCTCGCCTTCGTCGCCGCCGCTCGCGGATATCCGATCACCCTCACCATGCCCGAGACCATGTCAATCGAGCGCCGCAAGGTCCTGAAGATTCTCGGCTCGAACCTGCTGCTGACCGACGGTTCGCTCGGCATGAAGGGCGCGATCACCAAAGCCGAGCAGATTGCCGCCGGCGATCCCGACCGCTACGTCCTGCTGCAGCAGTTCAATAATCCTGCAAACCCTGACATTCACTACCGCACGACGGGACCGGAGATCTGGGAAGACACCAACGGCACGATCGATGTCCTGATCTCGGGCGTCGGCACCGGCGGGACCATCACCGGCGTGTCGCGCTATGTCAAGGGCGACAAGGGCCGGAAGATGCTGTCCGTCGCCGTGGAGCCCACCGCCAGCCCCGTGATCACCCAGAAGCTTGGCGGCCAGGAGCTCAGGCCAGGTCCCCACAAGATTCAGGGCATCGGCGCCGGTTTCATACCCGAGAACCTCGACCTCTCCTGCGTCGATCGCGTCGAACAGGTGACCAACGAGGAGTCCATTGAGATGGCTCGCCGGCTGGCGAAAGAGGAAGGCATCATGGGAGGCATTTCCTCCGGCGCTGCGGTAGCCGCCGCCATCCGTGTGGGCCGCGATCCTGAGCTGCGCGGAAAAACGATGGTCGTAGTCCTGCCGGATGCGGCCGAGCGCTACCTGTCTTCCGTGCTGTTTGAGGGAATGTTCAATGAATAGGAAAACGCGGGTGCGTGTGAATTCAGGCAGGCACGCACCCGCGAGGTAACGGGGTTACCAGTAACAACGCCCGGGCGCCTTCGCTGGTTACGTCCAGGCGCCGAAAAAACCGTTTCACGAAACGAAGAAGCGCCGCACGGCCTCGAGCGGCCGGGCGGCGCTTTTTCAATTCCCGGACGGAACCCGAGCTACTTTTTCGTCTTCGAAGTGTCCGTGGTGGTCTCGGTAGTCGCGGCCTTCTTGCTGCTGCGCTTGCTCTTTTTCTTCGTCGTTGTGGTGGTGCTTGCGTCGCCGGTTTCTGCCTTCTTCTTATCGGCCGCAAAAGCGGACGTGCCGAGCACAAGGCCGAGACCGAGCATAAGGGTAGTGAGCTTCTTCATCAAGTTGTTCTCCTGTATCGTTGACGAGGGGTCGTCGTTGGTACAAGAATCGCACGTGTTGATGAACCGTCCCTTAACCCCCAATTAAAAGCGGTTCATGGCGGCGCAACCAGTCGCAACTTCTCTGAGAATATTGTCCGTCCTGTTAACCCGCACAAACATAAAAAGTTACTGGCTGGAACCGGCGTCACCAACAGTGCTTCCGTACGGCAGAAAACACACCACAGAGGCATATCGCGTCGCTCATCAAGCAACCCGGCGAACAACGATATTTGTCGGATGTCGGCGTCTCATCGACACCATACGCCATGAGGTGGAAGCCGGTGCCTGGCGCCGCTGGCGCCCTGCCTGTGGTTCGCGGCTATCCTGCTCCGCCCGCCGCGCTCACAACTTCCGGCGCGGCCGGCCGCCCATCTAATTCGGACTTCGACCGCAACCGTTTACGAACATTTGCGGCGTTCTTGCCGTCGGGCTCGAGCTCGAGGAACTTCTCAAATGCCGCACGCGCGGCCTTCGCGTCCTTCAATTTCAGCTGCGCCTCGCCGAGCCTCAGGTAAGCCTCCGCGAGCCCCGGGTTCCACTTCGTGGCCTCCTCGAATCGCCGCGCAGCCGCTTTGAAGCTTCCGCGCCGGAAGTAAAACTTCCCGATCGTCAGCTCCTTGTCCGCCTGCAGGGGATTGAGCGTATACTCGGGAACGCGCTCGATCTCGCGGTCTTCCTCCGGGGGCTCCTGTTCGTGCGACTGCCGGCTCTGCGGAGCCGCCAACCCAGCGGCCACGGTGCCCAAAAGAATCAGGCGCGAAATGCGTGCCACACTGAAAGTATAACGTTCGCATCCCGGCCGGCCCTCTCCGTCGGAGCTTTTCGTCACCATGAGTTTGCGCGAAAAAGCCGCACAATTGCCGCTCGTTCCCGGCGTGTACCTGTACAAGGACGCCGGCGGCGCAGTGCTCTACGTCGGCAAAGCGAAGAGCCTGCGCGCCCGCGTCCGCAGCTACTTCAACGACGAGCATCTCGCCGACGCGAAGACCGGCACCCTCATCGCCGAAGCGCGCGACGTCGACTTCATCGAGGTCGATAACGAGAAGGAAGCTCTCGCCCTCGAGAACAATCTCATCAAGCAGTACAAGCCGCGCTTCAACGTCCTTCTGCGTGACGATAAAACCTATCCCTACATCAAGCTCACCGCCGAAAAATACCCGCGCGTCTTCGTTACACGCCGCCTGCGCAAAGACGGCT
>DASSSG010000069.1:0-21582 GCA_035708545.1 Bryobacteraceae bacterium
ATAGCTTTACGCGGGTCCGCTAGGGCTACAATCATCGACATGGGAGAGACCGCCACTCTGGTGCCCTTCAGCGAATATCTCCCCACTGAGTACGAGCCCACGTCGATTGCGTGGAGGGCGTCCTGGAGAAAGCAGGCAAAATGCTCCGTTCCAGGCTGATACGCAACCTTCTTGTGTATATCGAACGCAATCTCAGCCGTGCGCGTGTGCGCAACGGCATCGGCGAACCAGCGGACAAAATCCTGCGCACCTCGAATGCCGATCCTGCTGTTCCGATTGGCGAGCTCTGATCGCGAATGCCCGCGCGCAAACGCTTCCTGTGGAAGACTCGCACGGGCGAAGTCCAACTCGGTGATCGCACGCTTGTCATGGGCGTCCTCAACGTCACGCCGGACTCGTTCTCCGATGGCGGCAGGTATGCCGACCCTGACCGCGCATTCGCGCGCGCAGTCGAGCTCGAAGATCAGGGCGCTGACATAATCGATATCGGCGCCGAGTCGACTCGGCCTGGCTCATCCCGCATCTCGGAAGCTGAGGAACTGCGCCGCCTGATTCCGGTGCTCAAGCGCCTGAAGGACCGGCTCAACGTACCGATTTCCGTCGACACTTACAAAGCGGGTGTCGCGGAAAAAGCGGTCGAGCATGGGGCTGAAATCATCAATGACCCGACCGGACTGACGTGGGAGCCAGAGCTCGCCAGGGTTGTCGTGAAGCACAATGCCGCTCTGATCCTGAACCACATGCGCGGCAGGCCCGAGACCTGGGCAAAGCTCCCGCCACTGCGCGACGTGCTGGGCAGCGTTCTTGCGGAGCTCGAAGCCACGGTGCACCGCGCTGTTCGCGCGGGGGTCGAAACCGACCGCATCATGGTGGACCCCGGGCTCGGCTTCGGCAAGCGCAAAGAACAGAATGCGCAACTGCTGGCCCGGTTGCCGCAGTTCGCGCGCCTGAACCTGCCCGTGCTGGTGGGGCCCTCGCGCAAATCGTTCCTGGCGCGCGCGTCCGAACAGGAGACCGCGTTCGCCAATGCCGCCGCCGTAACGGCTGCGATTCTCGGCGGCGCGCACGTGGTGCGCGTTCATGAGGTGCCGGAGATGCGGATTGCCGCTCAGATTGCCGATGCCGTACTCGCCGGAATGGCCGATCCTACCGCTGACAGCGCGGACAGTAGTGTGTTCCGCGGCCGCCCAGGACGATCCTCCGTATAGCCGTGCCGCAGACGGCGCATGGCTCGCCGTCGCGGCCGTATACTCGGTGCAGCGTCTGAAACTCGCCGCGGCGTCCTTCGCTGTCGCGATAGTCCGATACCGACGAACCGCGGTGCCGAATTGCCTCGAGCAGCACCTCGATGATGGCGGCGTGCAGCCGCAGCGCCCGCTCGCGCCGAATGCGCCGCGCTCTCGTGCGCGGATGTATACGCGCGCGAAATAACGCTTCATCCGCGTATATATTGCCGATCCCGCGCAGCACGCACTGGTCGAGCAGGACGGACTTGACCGGTGCGTTGCGCCGCGCCAGCCGCGCGTGGAACTCTGCCGGTGAGATAGCAAAGGGCTCGGGCCCAAGCCGCTCCACCCGCTCGGACAGCTCACGGCTCCACTCGATGGCGCCGAACATGCGCACGTCGTCGTACATGAGCGTGCTGTCATCGAGCGTGAAAATTGCCCGCGTATACCGCGTTCGCGGCGTGTCAAACAGCAATTGTCCCGTCATGCCGAGGTGAATGACGAGATGGCCGCGCTCGAGCCGCAGCACGATAAATTTTCCATACCGCTCCACGTTCTCGATGCGCTGCCCGACCAGGAACGCCGCGTCCGTATCGCAGTGCCGCAGGATCTGCTTCGAGTAGAACTGCACATCGCGGATCCGCCGGCGCTCGAGCCGGGGCGCGAGCTCGCGAACAATGGTTTCCACTTCTGGAAGCTCAGGCATCGAGCCCGACGCGCGTGTCGCCGCCCGCCGCCGAAACCGGATGCGTCTTCACGCAGTAAGGACACCCAGGCGCGTCCGCGACTGTCCGGCGATCGAGCTCCCGCGCCAGCATCGGAAGCGTGCCATCCACGTTGCACAGCGCGAAACCGGAGCCGGCGTTTTCCCCTTCAGCCACCGTGCCGGGAGGCAATTCCGAAAGGGTGCCCACGCTCACGGATGACATAATTGACTACGCTAGCATGCGGCGTTTTCTTGCCATAGCAGGCATCGTGCTCCTGCTCGCGGGCTGCCGTGCGCGCACTCGGCCGGTAGTTGGAGTGGTCCCGAAAGGCGCCAACCACATCTTCTGGCAGACCGTTCATGCCGGCGCTGTGAAGGCCGGCCAGGAATTCAAACTCGATATCGAGTGGAATGCGCCCACACTCGAGATCGATTCGAGCCGGCAGATTGCCATCGTCGAATCGATGATTAACCGGCGGCTCGCCGGCATCGCGCTTGCTCCCGTAGATCGCAAGGCGCTGGTGAATGTGGTGGACCGCGCCCACGCGACCGGCATTCCCGTTGCCATTTTCGATTCCGATATCGATACGAACAACAGAATCACCTATGTCGCCACAGATAACCGTGAGGGCGGCCGCATGGCCGCGCGCCGGCTCGGCGAACTCATGCTCGGCTCGGGAAAGTGCGCCATCATCGGATTCATGCCCGGCAGCGCCTCAACGATGGAGCGCGAGGAAGGTTTTCAGCAGGAACTGAAATCCGCGTATCCGAAAATCCGCATGGTGCAGCTTGCCTTCGGCATGGCGCGCCAGGCGCAGGCGCGTGCCGCAACCGAGAACATTCTCAGCGCCCACCCCGATCTGACCGGACTTTTTGCAGACAACGAATCGAGCTCCGCGGGCGCGGTGATGGCACTTCGCGGCCGGCGCACGACGCAGGTCCGCACCGTCGCGTTCGACTCGAACACCCAGCTGATTGATGACTTACGTGACCGCTTTCTCGACGCCCTGATCGTTCAGGACCCGATGAAGATGGGCTACGAATCCGTGAAGGCGATCGCAAGGAAGCTGCGCGGCGAAAATCCGCCGGCGCACATCGACTCCGGCGTGTATCTGGTCGACCGTTCGAATCTCGAGCGGCCGGACATTCTGCCGCTGCTGTACCCCGACATCAAGCGCTATCTCGAGCCAAGGGACCGCTAGGCCACGATGAAGTGGATCACACGCGAACGCGTCAAAGTCGACGCGTCGCCTGCCCCTGCCTAATCAGGAAGTTTTATCGGCACGGTTTCGGCGCACCCGGCCTTTCGGATCCTGAAATCCTCAAGCGCGAGTTTATCGTGTACGACGCCCTCTAACCGAGTGCCAACGCCGCGTTACGGGCGGCACGATGAAGTGAAGGCAGCCAGCGCCGCCTCGTCAGCCCTCGACCTCCGAGTTCACTGCCTGAATCAGCGCCTTGATATATCCGTAACCGAACGCGAACGACTGCAGGCCTCCGCGGTCGTCCGGATGCCGGGGCATGTGATCGGGACAGATCGAGCCGGCGAACTGCGTGTCACGCAGGATCCGCATTACCCGGAAGAAGTCCATCTCTCCCTCATCGGGATACACCTCCTCGAAGTCGTGAAGCCCGCCGCGAATGTTTCGCATATGTATCTGGTGGAGCTTTCCGCGGCGGCCGAGATACTCCACGATCGGCAATACTTCCGTCCTCGGCTTCTTCAGTCCCTCGGCCGTCGTTCCCAGACACAGCTGGAAACCGTTGTACGGGCTGTCGACAATTGATTCGTATCGTCTGATCGCCTCGAAGATGGACGGTGAATCCCAGTTATCTGCGCCCTGATAGCCATAGGGCAGTCCCGGCGGATCGTACGGATGGCACGCCAGACGTACGTCGTATTCTTTCGCCGCCGGGACTACTTTGGTGAGAAAGTAATGGATCCGCTCCCAGTAATCCTCTGAGGTTACACGCCCCGACTTACTGGGCGGCAGCTCCCTCCAGTTATCCTCCAGCTTAAATCCGGCGTAAGCAACGTTGCCTCTCCCCTTCGTCTGCCGGTTGCGTCGGATCGGGATTACCGTCCAGTGATAAGTGATGATCTTCACGCCCACCTGCGACGCTCTTCGGATATTTTCGATAATGCTGCCGATCGTGCGATCGCGGTGCTGGCCGGGCGGCAGCGTAATATAGTCTGCGTCCATACGAATCGCTTCCAACGCGACGCCATACTGATCGCAGGCATCTTTCATATGCTGGAGTTCATCGGCATCCCATCGGCCGTCCGGAGGCTTCCCTCTTAGTTGGGCGGTCAGATGCCTGACGCCGTATCGCAGGTTGTATTCCAGATTTTCCTTTGACGTAATCCCCGATCCGGCGACGCTGTGATAGTCGCCTCCGACGTGCATTAGCGCGTTCCGGCGGGGCTGTCGAGCGGCCTGGGCGAATGCCGCCTCACCGGCCAGCGCGCCGCCTGCGAGCGCGCCGCCGAACTCTCTCCGTTTCATCCGTCCTCCTTCTGCGCGGCGGAACCCGCAGCGCTCATCGCGCCGGTTTCGACCACTACTGGATCGGGAACATCTGCTTCAGCTCGTCGGCCGAGGGCTGGCGGCCGTATTCGCAGATCTCGAACGCCTGTGCGTAACGGAACTTTTTCCCGCGCTCCTCGCCGTAGAACCTGACCAGAACATCACGGAATCTGTCCGCCTCGCGCGCGTAACGCCCCGCGAGCTCACGGCGAACCTGATCGCGACGTCGCTGTTTGCCTGCGGCATCATCGGGGTACAGACCTGCATAGCCGTTCGCGCCGCCTTCGTGGATCTGCGATTCCATCACAAGCAGGGCATCGAGCACAGGTTCCATCACCTCGTCGATGCCGACGGCCACATCCGCGCGGAACGGATTCGGACGCTGGAAGCGATCCGAAGCGTACAGGAACACAGGGTTTTTCTTCAGAGCCGGAATGTCGGGATCGAAGAACGGAACCGTCACCATGTATGCCGAGTCCTGCACGAGAATCGACGTGTACCGGTGGTCAGGGTGGTAGTCGTTGGGCCGGTTGACAATCACAATGTCGGCGTTCCACTGCCGGATCAGCCGTGTGAACGTCTTTCGGTACTCGAGCAGCGGCGTGATTTCTCCGTCGTGGATGTCGAGGACCTCCGTGGTGACTCCCAGCCGGCGTCCGACTTCGTTCACTTCCCTGATCCTGCGCAGCGCCAGCGGGCCTCCGGCCATCTGCCAGTGACCGATATCGCCGTTCGTCGCCGAGACGAGCTTCACGTGATGCCCCAGTTTGGCCCATTTCATGGCCACGCCGGCGCCGCGATACTCGGCGTCATCCGGGTGTGCGCCGAAAATGATGATTCGCAGCTTGCCATCGGCTGGAGGCTGTGCCGCGGCCTGGGCCGGCGCGGGGGTTGCGGCCGCATTTGCCAGCGCGATCGTTGGCTGCGGCTGATTCATCGCCGCTCCGAGCAGCACTCCCACGACGCAAACTCCGACCAGGCTGAAAGCGGAAAGCCGTCTTTGCTTGTGCATGTCAATTGGTCCTTTCATGTCGTCTCCTGTTGAGCGAACAGCCGAACGAGTAACACTTTACATCCTTCCGTGTTCGGCCTGCCATTCGCGTGCTTCCGAGCGATGCGCCTGGCCCGCCTCCACGATGCGGCACGACTGATACGATGTGCTCATGACCCGGCGCACTTTCATCCCGTCAACCGGCCTTGGCGCAGCCGCCGTGCTCGCCGGCCAGGAGAAAACCATCCAGCGGAAAGGGCGCCTCAAGCAGTCTGTCTGCCGCTGGTGTTATCAGAAGATCCCGATCGAGGATCTGGCCCGCGAGGCCGCTCGTCTCGGGCTCGTCGCGATGGATCTTGTCCCGCAGAGCGAGTGGGAGCCGGTCAGGAAGAACGGCCTGAGGCTGACGGTCGTACCCGGTCCGACCACCATCCCCGATGGTCTCAACCGCAAAGAGAACCACGACCAGATCGAAACGAAGATGAAAACGATGATCGCCGATGCGAAAACGGCCGGCGCTCACAGCATCATTGTCTTCTCAGGAAATCGCAGAGGGATGTCGGACGAAGAAGGGCTCGACAACACCGTGCTGGGCCTGAATCGGCTGACGAAAATGGCCGAAGATACAGGCGTCCTGATCGTCATGGAACTGTTGAACAGCAAGGTCAATCACAAGGACTACATGTGCGACCACACGCCGTGGGGTGTCGAGGCGATCAAACGCGTCAACTCGCCCATGGTGAGGCTGCTGTACGACATCTATCACATGCAGATCATGGAAGGCGACGTGATCCGCACGATCCGTGACAACCACCAGTACATCGCGCACTACCACACCGGCGGCGTTCCAGGTCGCAACGAAATCGACCAGTCACAGGAACTGTACTACCCCGCCATCGCGGAGGCGATCGTCGAGACCGGCTACAAGGGATACTTCGCTCACGAGTACATTCCGAAGCGCCTCGAACCGATCAAATCGCTTGCGCAGGGTGTGGATCTCTGCGACGTTTAGCTCCGGTCAACGCCGCAGGCCCTTCTGCTGGAGTTTGTTGTTCAGCGTCACGTCGTCCGGATCCACCAGAATGTCACCGGAGATGTCGAGCACCGGCGTCGTCTCCCTGCCGGCGGCGCGCTCGCGCACGAACGCCGCACCGGAAGGATCGCGTGTGATCTCAACGTACTCGTGGTCTACGCCCATACGCTCGAGGCGCGCTCGCACGTCCATGGTGCGCGGGCACGTGTCGCGGCCGTAAACCTTTACGTTCGTGTACTTCACTTGCGGTGGCATGGGACTATCACCTCAGCAGTAACTGGTTTTCCAAAGCCTTCCGCGACAACAGCGCGCGCGGCACTTAGCTAAACCTTGCGGCGTTGGCTGCCGATCATCGGGATAACCGATAGCCGGCTGCGAATTGCAACGTCCGTACCGGCGCGGGCTGCCAGGGCCCGTCTGTTTCGGTCAGCATAACAGGAGTCGGGCTGATGATTACACGCGACATCGTCCTGCATGTCTTCTATCTCCTGTGCGGCATCTATTCTTACACCGTGTACGCATTCGATCGGTCACGGCAACGCGCACCGTGGGCGCGCTGGCTGTTTTTGGCTGCCGGCTGTTCACTGGTGATACGGGCAGCATGTGGATTCGCGATCGATTTTCACGTTTGGCCGCCAGTGCTGGCCAGGTGCCTGCGCGACCTGAAATCGTTGGTCGGAGGTTTTATTGTGGGACTTCTCTTTGCGCTGATCGTATCTGGCGAGCTGACCGGTAAAAAGGTCGTGAAAGATGAAGTCGCAGCCTGACAGCCAGGCCTGGCTCGGGTACCCCGGTTCGACCTGGCCTCTCACGTCTTCTGCTCCCGCCTGACTTCGGGGCCCTGCAACGTCGATCTGCCGGAAAGCGTCCGCAGCCGCGGCCGCCGGCGGTGGCGCCGACGACCGGCACCGCCCTCCTCCAGGTTTCAGACACTCGCCATCTGCCCGCAGATGGCCGCGAATGGGAGTACACTCTCCAGGAGGGCTTCGGGCACGAGCCCGGGCCGGTTCAACAACATCCTGAAAACGCCAGGGAGGCTCATGAAGTACTTACTTGTACTATCTGCCGCAATCGGGTTGGTCGCCGCACACGCGAACGCGCAGCCTCGCGTGAACGCCGTTCTGAACGCCGCCAGCTACGGGCTGCCCGGCATGCCGAATGAAGGAGTCGCGCAGGGTTCGATCGCGACCGCGTTCGGCACCGGTCTTGGCACCACGGGTCTGAAACAGGTGTCTGCTCTCCCATTGACTACGACATGGGAAGGAATCTCGGTGCGAATCACCGGCGGCGGCCAGTCGGTGAATGCCTGGCCAATCCAGCAATACAACGGCACGCAGGTTTCCTTCGTCGTGCCGTCAAATACGCCAGTAGGCGACGGCACGGTGACCGTAACGTTCAGTGGCCAAACCAGCGCCCCTGCGCCGATCAAGGTCGTTGCCCGCAATGTCGGCGTCTTCTCGATCAACTCGGCCGGCAGCGGACCGGGAGTCTTCACGGACCCGCTCGCGGGCGATGTCCCCAACCTGCTGACGCGGTCGTCTCGGCCGCGGCAGCTGATGGATATCTGGGCGACGGGTTTAGGCGCTGTGAGCGGAAACGAGGCGGCGACCCCGCTACCGGGCGACATGACCGTGTCCGTCGAAGTGTGGGTTGGCGGCAGACAGGCGGAAGTCGTCTACAGGGGGCGATCCGGTTGCTGTGTGGGCGTCGATCAGATCCGTTTTCGAGTTCCTGAGGGCGTGAGCGGGTGTTACGTGCCGGTCAGTGTGGTGGCCGGCGGTACGGTCAGCAACTTTACGAGCATGTCCATAGCAGCGGACGGCGGCACCTGTTCGGAACCCATCGGTGTATCGTCTGATCTGATCAATACGATCGCGAGCGGTGGGGTCCTCCGCGTCGGTAATATCAATTTGTCGCGCAGCGCGTCGAAGTTCTCGTTCCCGGGACAGACCTTCGACAGCACGACCGACAGCGGCTCGGCGAGTTTCTTCCGCTATGATTTCGGCCGCCTCATCCGATCCTCTACTGCCCTTGGCATTCCAAACTTCGGTTCGTGCAGCGTCTCCACGTTCCAGGGGCAGACCCCCTCGTCGCTTGACATTGCGCAGCCGGAACCACTCGACGCAGGAGACGTGATTAATGTCAACGGCCCGAAGGGCGCAAAGCAGTTGCGGAAGACGCAGAGCCTGCCCGGGTTCTACAGCGCCCAGCTCGGCGGCGGAACACAGATACCTGGCGCTCCTCCACCCGAGCCGTTATACCTCGATCCCGGCCCCTACACATTCACCAGCGGCGGTGGCACGCAGGTAGGCCCGATCAATACCGGCATGAATCTCACGGCGCTGACGGAGTGGACCAACATGGCGTCCATCGAGACTGTCACGCGGGCAAACGGGCAGCTCATTACCTGGAGCGGGGGCGATCCGAACAGCCTCGTCTATATCGGCGGGACGTCGTTCACCGGGACCAGCGCGCAGAATATAGTCGGAGCGTCCTTTGTGTGCTATGAGCGCGCGAGCGCCGGACGCTTCATGATTCCGGCTTCCGTGCTGCTCGCCCTCCCGCGGAGCGGTACGGGAGTGCTCGCGCTACCGGGAGCGCTGACGGTCGGGAGCTATACCAATCCAGCGACCTTCACCGCAAGCGGGTTGGACATCGGGGTCGTGACCGCCGGCGCGACCACGTCGAAGAGCGTGACGTTCCAATAATCGCTAGAGGCGGGTCGTTTCGATCTGCACCAGCTCCTGCGGCTCTCGAGCCGCGGGAGCTTTTTGTTTGGGCGGATTCAGCAGCCGGACGGGCAGCTTTGTGAGATACGCCGCCCGCTCGACGACCGGCAGGAGCCGGCGAACAGAGCGGCCGTGCAGGAGCAGGCTGCCCGCGACGAGCGCCGGATGCGGAATGGTCGTGCAGCAGCGCGCGCACATGTCGATCTCGCCGGCGCGGCCGTTTGCGTGAAACCGTCGCAACTGCTGCATGGCCGGCCCGTTCCAGATCGTGTCAAGACTTTCGTTGCCTATATTGCCGAGAGGCCCGCCGTCCAGCATATAGCTCTGGCAGCACGGGTAGACGTCGCCATTGTGCTTCACATACATGGGCCCGCGCCATAGATAGTGGCAGGGGTGCTTCCAGTCGCCGGCTGCGTGTCCCGCGTCAGGCCGCATCAGGTTGGTTTCGTCCTCTTTGATACGCACCTGATCGACGCCCGGAACCGATTTCCAGAATCGCGTGAACTCTTCCACCTCGCCGGCGTTGCGTTCCATGCGCACCATCTGCACCACCACCTGCGTGCGCGACCGGCGCTCGTGCTTCATGCGGGCGAAGCGAACGAAGTTGTCGCGCACGCGCTCGAATCGAGCGCCCTTCCGGTAATACTCGAACGATTCTCTGGTCGCGCCGTCGAAACTCAGTGTTATGTGCTCGAGCCGGCCCGCGAGCAGGCGTGACGCCATCGCTTCGTCAAGCAGCGTGCCATTGGTCGAGAGCAGAGTCGAGATGCCGTGCTTCGCGCAGTACTCGATGCGATCGAAGATCCTGCGATCGAGCAGCGGCTCGCCGAGTCCGATCAGCATCATGTGCTCGGCCGAGCGGCCGCTCTCGTTAACCAGCCGCTCGAAGATGGCGTCGCTCATGTCTTCCTTCGGCTGGGGACGGGTCTCGCGCGGGCACATCGGACAATAAATGTTGCATTTCGCGGTGGTCTCGACGATGTGCTCGACGGGCAGGCCGCGCACGTGTTCGTGGCGGCGCAGATATGCCCAGAGAAGTTTCGCGCGATTCAGCGCACGCATGCGTCCTTTCATTGTAGCGGCGCGCGCAGTTTTGGCATCCGTGTCTTAGCGGGATGAAGATCGCTCTCACCGGGGCTTCAGGGTTCATCGGACGCAATCTGCTGCCTATCCTCCAGGCGGCCGGCAATCAGGTGCGCACCTTCGGCCGCACGAGTGCGAATGTCCCCTGGGACGCGCTGGCCGGGCCGCCTCCCGCAGACGCACTCGCCGGCACTGACGCGGTGGTGCACCTGCTTGGCGAGCCAGTCGCACAGCGCTGGACCGCCGAAGTGAAGCATCGCATCATGGAGAGCCGCGTCCGCGGGACGCGGAATCTGGTGCAGGCTCTGAGCGCAGCCGAGCAGCGCCCGCGCATACTGATATCCGCGTCCGCGATCGGCTATTACGGCGGCACGGGTGATGAGCCTGCAACCGAAACCTCGCCGCCAGGCAGCGGCTTTCTGGCCGAGACGTGTGTCCGCTGGGAAGAAGAAGCTGCCGCCGCCGAAGCACTCGGTCTGCGAGTTGTGCGGTTGCGCATCGGCATCGTGCTCGGGCGAGGCGGCGGCGCGCTCGCCGAAATGCTCGGCCCATTCCGGATGGGCGCCGGCGGGCCGCTCGGATCAGGACAGCAGTGGATGTCCTGGATTCATCTTCAGGATCTGATCGAGCTTGTCGCGTTCGTCATGAGTAACACCGCGATGGCCGGCCCGGTGAACGCAACGAGCCCGCAGCCGGTGCGGAATGCCGATTTCGCCCACGAACTGGCTTCAGTGCTGCATCGGCCGGCTCTGATGCACATCCCGAAGTTCGCGCTTCGGCTGCGCTTCGGGGAGGCCGCGGACGAGATGCTGAGCAGCTCGCGGGTCGTGCCTGCAGTCGCGTTGAAAGCCGGTTTCAGATACCGCTTCCCGGGTCTGCGCTCGGCGCTCGAGGAGGCAGCCGGCGTGCCCGGAGCGCGTCAGCGATCCTGATCAGCACGAACAGGAACGCGGCGAGCGCGAGCGCGAATCCGGAAAGGTGCCATTTGTGTGCGATCAGGTACGCGATCGCATCGTCGCCCATCGCGGCGCCGAGCGCTGCCAGCGCCGTATAGCGCGCGATGCGTGCGCCGAGAAAGGTCACTACGAACCCTCGCGGACCGGCACCGAGCGCACCCGCGCAGATGACCGTGAGTTTCAGTGGCGCGCCGGGCAGTGGAACCAGCGCGCAGATGAACACCGTCAGCAGGCCATAGTGCTGGAACCAGCGCCGGATTGCCGCTCCCCATCGCGACAGCGTATGCGTGTGCACATACGCCTCGCCGCCCTTGCGCGCGAGCAGAAACAGGATCACATTGCCGATTGTCGAGCCGATCGTAGCGGTAATGGCCAGTGCGTACAGAGAATCCGGCTCGCGCGTGGCAAGCAGGATGAGAAAAACGTCGACGCCTCCCGGCAGAGGCAACAGCAGCCCATCGGCGAGCGCCATCAGGAACAATCCCGGCGCACCCAGCCCGGCGATCCAGCCGGCGAACCGCCTCATGCTCCCAGCAGCTTTCGCAAATCGGCTTCATCGAGGACCGGAACGTTCAGCTCGCGCGCCTTGTCGAGTTTGGAGCCCGCGTCTTCGCCGGCGACAACATAGCTCGTCTTCCTGCTGACCGAGCCCGCGACCTTGCCGCCTGCGCGTTCGATCGCTTCCTTCGCCTCCTCTCGCGTCCAGCTCGGAAGCGTGCCCGTGAGCACGAGCGTGAGCCCTTCGAGCGGGCCCCCGGAGCGCCTCTTCTTTTCCTGTCTGAACTGAAGGCTGGCCGCTCGCAGCTGTTCGACCAGCGCACGGTTGTGCTCTTCGCGAAAGAATCGGCAGATGCTGTGGGCAACCTTCGGACCCACTTCCTCTGCTTTCTGGAGTTCATTCTCGCCAGCGCTCGCGATATGGTCCAGATCGCCGAACGTGTCGGCGAGAATTGCGGCTGTGCGCTCACCGACGAAGGGAATGCCGAGTCCGTTGATCACACGCACCAGCGGCTGCTTCTTCGAGGCCTCGAGGTTGCGCATCACGCGATCAGCCGACTTGTCGCCCATGCGCTCGAGGCCGGCGAGCTGGTCCTTCGTGAGGCTGTAAACATCCGCCACGCTGCGCACCATACCGCGTTCGACCAGCTGCTCGACGAGCGCCTCGCCCATGCCGTCTATGTTCATCACACCGCGCGAGGCGAAGTGCAGGACGGATTCTTTCAGCCTCGCCGGGCAATTCGTATTGATGCAGCGGCTGGCTGCCTCTCCGGCTTCTCGAACGATATCGCCGCCACAGACGGGGCACTGCTTCGGCATCGTGAAGGGCCGCCGGTTCGGCGGGCGTTGCACAACGCGGACCACCTTCGGGATCACGTCTCCCGAACGCTCGACCAGCACGCGATCTCCGATCTGAATTTCGAGGCGCTCGATTTCGTCCTCGTTGTGCAGCGTGGCCCGAGAGACGGTAACACCACCGATGCCGACCGGCTCGAGGTGGGCAACCGGGGTGAGCGCTCCCGTGCGGCCCACCTGAACGCCAATGTCGACCACTCTGGTTTCCTGCTGCCGCGCGGCGTATTTGAATGCGATGGCCCAGCGCGGCGCCTTCGACGTGAATCCGAGCTGCTGCTGCTGCGCGATCGAATCCACCTTCGCGACCACCCCGTCGATCTCATAGGGCAGGTCGTCGCGTTTCGCCTCCCATTCCTGGCAGAACGCGAACAACTCCTCGATGTCCGCGCACAGCCGGCGGTTCGGGTTGACCTTATAACCCATGGCCGCCAGCTGCTCCAGCGCGCCCCAGTGGCTGTCGAGCGCGGGTTTGCCGTCCACGAGCAGCCCGTACGCGAAGTAATCGAGCGGGCGCGTCGCCGTGATTTTCGGATCGAGCATGCGCACGGAGCCGGCCGCCGCGTTGCGCGGGTTCGCGAACTTCGACTCGCCGCGCTGCTCCCGCTCGGAGTTGAGGCGCTCAAAGCCGTGCCGGTTCATCACCACTTCGCCACGCACCTCCCAGGCAGGCCAACCGGGGGCCGCCGCGAGCGGGATTGACCGGATGGTGCGGGCGTTTTCCGTAACGTCCTCGCCCACGGCGCCATCGCCGCGCGTGATCGCACGCGCCAGGCGGCCGTCACGGTACCACAGCGCCATCGAAAGACCGTCGAGCTTCAGCTCGGCCACGTAGCGGAACGGCGCTCTGCCTAGACCGTCGCGCACACGCTTGTCGAAGGCACGGAGCTCGGCCTCGCTGAGCGCGTTATCCAGGCTCAACATAGGCGCGCTGTGCGGCACCTTCACGAAGCCCTCACGCGGCGCGCCGCCGACGCGTTGTGTCGGTGAGTCAGGCGTCGCCAGCTCCGGGTGCTCCCGCTCGAGATCCTGCAACCGGCGCATCAGCGCATCGTATTCGGCATCACTGATCTCCGGCTGATCGAGGACGTAATAAAGGTGCTCGTGTCGCCTGATCTCGCCGCGCAGCTGCTCGATGTCGTCCCGGGATGTGGCTCGCGCCTGGGTCATTAGAATGGGATCATTGCCGCCGGCTCGCTACGAGAACGCGTATCTTATCTACAATCCGCAGGCAGGCAGGTTTACGCGCGGCCGGGCACAGCTTCTTCAACGTATCATCCAGTGCCTTGCGAAGCGCGGGCATCACGTTACTCCGGTCGGAACCACAGGCCCGGGCGTGGCAGCAAGCGTTGCGCGCGACGCGATCGCCGGCGGCGCGGATCTGATTCTGGCCGCCGGCGGCGATGGCACGCTCAACGAAGTTCTCAACGGCGCCGCCCATTCTGATGTGCCGGTCGGCATAATTCCGGCGGGGACGGCGAATGTGCTCGGAGCGGAGTTGCGCATCGCGGGTGGCCCCGTAGGCGCCGCCGGTGATCTGCACAACTGGGTGCCCAGGCGGATCGCGCTTGGCCTGCTGCGAAACGAAGCGAATCCACAGGGGCGTTACTTCGCGCTCATGGCCGGCGCCGGTCTGGACGCGAAGATCGTCTACGAGATCGATGCGGGTATCAAGGCGCGGTTCGGCAAGGGGGCATACTGGCTCGCGGGCTTCGGCCAGCTCGGACGCAGGTTTCCCGAATTTCAGGCGCGCACCGACGGTCATATCTTCCAATGCAGCTTCGCGCTCGCAAGCCGCGTACGCAACTACGGCGGCGATATCGAAATCGCTCGCGGCGCATCCCTGTTCGCGGATGTGTTTGAGACGGTGCTGTTCGAAGGCGCGCAGAGCTGGGTATACCTGCGCTATTTCCTCGGCGTGCTGACGGCCTCGCTCGATAAAGTGAAGGGCGTTACGATGCTGCAGACACGGGAGCTGGAATTTGAATGCGCATCCGACCCTCGAATATACATCCAGGTCGACGGTGAGTATGCCGGTAACCTGCCGGCGCACATAGAGGTTGTTCCCCATGCGGTGACCCTTCTGGTACCCGAACGCTTCGCTCGCCGGCATGGATAATCTGACGCACTCGCTCACGGGGCTCATGCTGAGCCGGGCGGGGCTGAAGCGAGGTGTCCCAGGGGGCACTCTCCTGCTGGTGCTCGCCGCCAATGCGCCCGATATGGACGTTATCAGCGTGGCGTTCGGGGGAGCCAGCGCTTATTTTCATTACCACCGCTGGTATACGCACTCACTTCTGCTGCTCCCGCTGATCGCTGTTGCGCCCGTTCTCATTGTTCGCGCCGCCGTGCGGCGCAAGCCGTTTCCCTGGCGCCGCGCCTGCGCGTCGTCGCTTGTCGCCACCGCGACACATCCCCTGATGGACTTCCTGAATCCCTACGGTATTCGTTTCTTTCTGCCCTGGTCGGACGACTGGCCGGGACTTGATTGCACCAATGTGGTCGATATATGGATCTGGCTCGTACTCCTGATCGCGGTGCTGGGGCCGATGCTGTCGCGGCTGGTCAGCGATGAGATCGGCGCGCGCAGGACGAGCGGCCGCGGAGCCGCAATCGCTGCTCTCGCTTTCCTCGTGCTGTGGAATGCGGCGCGGTTCATCCTTGCCGAACGTGCCGTCGCGATGCAGCAACCCTATCTTTATCGGGGCGCGGCGGCGAAGAGCATCCATGTAATGCCACACAGGCTGAACCCGCTTGCGTGGACCGGCTTCGTGGACACCACCGACGCGTTCATCATCAACCGGGTGAATCTCACGACCGATTTTGATCCGACCGCCGGCAGCGTCATTTACAAACCCGCAGGCACGCCGGCCATGGACAGGGTGAAGGATCTCCGTGAGTTTCGTGACATCCGCGGTTTTGCCCGCGCGGGGCTGCTCTGGCGCGCCCTGCCGGACGACAATGTTGAAGGCGCTACTCGCGTGCAGGCTCAGGACATTCGCTTCGGCTTCAGCGCCAACGCCGTAGTCGATTCAGACAACCGTCCGATCCGAGTCTGGTTCGAATTCTCGCGCCCACCCCGTTGACACCAAGGTTATAATTTCTCAACCGCGTACGACCGCCGAGTTCGTACCAGGCGGATCCTCGGATCGGTACTGGAGGAGAGATGGCGCTCGATCCTGTCAAGCTGAAGCAGCCCTCGCTGCCGCTGTATCAGGTTCTCGAAGAAGAATTCCTCGCAATGGGAGGCGAGTTCAAGCCGGCCGCTGAAGTTGAGTATCGCCAGCTTCGAAAAAAGGCCGAAAGGGCGCGGGAAATCTGGCGCAAGGCCATTGCCCGGGCTCGCGCCACCTCGCATGATGAGGATGACGCCGCCTGCTATCAGCACGAGCGTATCTTCCTTGCTGCCCAGGATGACTGCCTGCGTGTGCTGTTTCGCGAGTTCCGCCGCGCCGGCCGCTCGGCCCTGTGTTTGTCGGGCGGCGGCATCCGCAGCGCCACCTTCAGCCTGGGAGCGATGTCCAAGCTGGCCGAAATTGGCCTGCTGCGCGAGTTCGATTACCTGTCCACGGTCTCAGGCGGCGGCTATGCCGGAGGCTGGCTTTCCGCGCTGATACACCGTCTGGGCATGGACCGAACCATGGCCGCCCTCAACCCGAAGCGCGATGACAGCGAGGTGGCGGTGCTCGAGCCCGAGGCTCAGCCTGTTCGCCATCTTCGCGACTACAGTAACTTCCTGCATCCGGACGCGAGCCTCACGAGCGCGGACACATGGACGCTCGCGTCCACCGTTGTGCGGAACATCGTGCTTAACTGGCTTATCCTCGTTCCCGCGCTGCTGGCGATCCTGCTGGTTCCGCGGGTGCTGCAGTTATACGCGCAGGGACATCCCGTAACCAGTTGGCAGGGTGTTGCCGTGCTCATCGGCGGCGCCATAGGGGCAGCGCTCACGGTGCGGTATACGGTTCGGCATTTGCCGAGCAGCCGGCGCTGGGTTCGCAAGGCAGCCAATCTGGGGCAAATCAGTTTTCTGCGGCGGTGGCTCGTCCCGCTGCTGCTGGGCTGCATCTTCACGTCACTCGCGTGGCGGTGGATGGCTCAGCCCAATTCGCTGGGGCACTGGTTGACGCAGCCCGGATCGGAGTGGGCGTGGGTACTCTGGGGCGTCGCGCTCCACCTGGCAGGTACCGTGAGTGGCTACTGGAGCCTGCCCCTGCTGGCCGCCGCAATTCCGACGGGTGCTGGTGGTGGTCTGCTCACCTTCTACGCGCTGCGCATGCTGGCGACGCTCGACGCGAGGATCTACACCGTAGCCGCCGTTCCTGTTCTTCTCAGCATTTTCGGCTTGTTGACCATGCTGTTCATCGGCCTGGCAACGCGATACACCACCGACGAAGATCGCGAGTGGTGGGCACGGGCGGGCGCGTGGTCGCTTATCGTCACCGCGGCATGGACGGTCGTGGCTGCGATTGCCCTTGAAGGCCCGCCGCTGCTGCTCCACATCCCACTCTGGGCAAAAAGCGGAGTCACCGCCGCCGGCGGCATTACTGGTTTGATCACGATTCTGCTTGGCCGAAGCGCGAAAACAACAGCCGGACGAGGCCCGGAAACACCCGGCGGCACGAAGTCAGCCGTGTACGAATGGGCTCTGAAGCTGGCGGCGCCGGTATTCACTGTCATTCTTCTGGCGGCAATCGCGCTGTGCGGCTGGGCCGTTATTACGGCCCTTCCGATCCGCGAGCCCGGCGCCACCCTGCTGACGTTGTGCGGCGCCGCAGCCCTGTCGCTCGGAGCCGGCGCGCTGATCAACGTGAATAAATACACACTCCATGCCATGTATCGAGACCGTCTCATTCGTGCGTATCTCGGCGCGTCACGCAATGAAGCCGAACGCCAGCCCGATAAGTTCACCGGCTTCGATCCCGCGGACAATCTCGGTATGTACGAGGTCCGCCGCCGGAAGCTGGTGCACGTCGTCAATATCGCCCTGAACCTCGTCAAAGGCGCGCGTCTCGCCTGGCAACAGCGCAAGGCCGAGTCCTACACGGTTTCGCCCTGGCACATGGGAAGCCTGCGGCTCGGCTACCGTACGACCATGGCATCGACCGACGACAGCTGCGAGGACGCGAAACGAGACGAGAATATGTCCGTCGGTACCGCGGTCGCAATCTCCGGCGCAGCCGCAAGTCCGAATATGGGCTATCAATCTTCGTCCATCATCACTTTCCTGATGACGATGTTCAACGCGCGGCTGGGATGGTGGTCAGGCAACCCGGGCGAGGCGGGCTGCCGCACCTGGTACAAACCCGGTCCGGCCAACGCGCTCAAGCCGCTGTTTGCAGAGCTGTTCGGTCTGACCAATGACGCGGCTCAATACGTCAACCTGTCGGACGGAGGCCATTTCGAAAACCTCGCGCTGTACGAAATGGTGCTTCGACGATGCCGGCGAATCGTCGTGATCGATTCCGGCTGCGATCCGCAGTATCGCTTCGAGGACCTCGGCAATGCCGTTCGCAAGATCCTGATCGACTTTGGCATCGGTATCGATTTCGACGACAATTTCGATTTCCGTCCCTGGAAGGATCAGAAGGCGAGCAACACGAAATGCCTGCACTTTGCCCTGGCTCGGATCCGTTACAGCAACGTGGATGAAGGCGCGCCCGACGGCGAGCTGCTCTACATAAAACCGGTTCTGACCGGCGACGAATCACGCGACGTGCTGCATTACGCAACCGTGGACGAGCGATTCCCCCAGCAGCCGACACTTACCGACCAGAGCTACGACGAGACGCAGTTCGAGAGCTACCGCAGGCTCGGGTACCACAGCATCCGCAGCTTCGCGCCACAGAGACTCGCGACACTGGAGGACCTGTTCGCGGCAGCTCGGAACGCACTGCCGGCGGCCCGAGCCGCGGGCGCCGCCGCCGGCGCGGCGACAACCTGACTGCTTCGCGGTTCGCGTTACGCCGCGTCCGGCTGTGCGACCGCGTCCGGCTTGTCCAAAAAGAAAACCGCAACCTCCTCGTAGGTCTGCGCGCCGATATTGACCGCGCGGTGGACTCGGTCCGAAGGCGCGTCCCAGTCCGCCATGCCCGCTGAGACATCGATACGCTCGCCACGTCCGCCTTCACGATATTCGATCGCCAGCGCCTCTCCCCGCACTACTACGGTCACCCGGTGAAACGGGTCGACGTGCCATCGCGTGGTCTCACCGGGCTCGAGAATCAGGCGCCTTACCACAATCGTGCCGCGCTGGCTGAGGATCTCTTCAATCACAGCTGCTCCTGGATGAAAAACGTGCCTTGAGAACATTACACTTGGTGATGGAGGGGATTTCCACATGCTGATCGGCCGAAGGCCTGAATTCCACTGGTCTCAGGTCACGCCACGGTCGACGTATATCAGCCGCCGGCGGCTGCTCACGGGGGCCGGGGCACTGGCGCTCGCGACGGAAGCCGCGGCGAAAGCCAAACTCGCTCCGCTCGCGAAAAGCCCGTTCAGCACCACCGAAGCGCAGACGCCGTACAAAACCGCAACTACCTACAACAACTACTACGAATTCGGCACCCGAAAAGAAGATCCCGCGCAAATGGCGCACACGCTGCGCACATCGCCATGGCTGATCAAAATTGAGGGCGCGGTGGCGAAGCCGCGCACCATCGACATGGACGCGATCATGAAGCTCGCGCCGCTCGAGGAGCGCATCTATCGCCTCCGCTGTGTCGAGGGCTGGTCCATCGTCGTTCCCTGGATTGGGTTCCCGCTCAATGCGCTGATTAAACACGTGGAGCCGACCGACAAGGCAAAGTACGTTGCTTTCGAGAGCCTGTACGATCCGCGGCAGATGCCGGCGGGTGAGTACGCCGGAATCCCCTTCCCGTATAAAGAAGGCCTGCGAATGGACGAGGCCATGCACCCGCTGACCCTGCTCTGCGTCGGCATGTACGGCGAAACGCTGCCAAACCAGAACGGCGCGCCCGTGCGCATTGTGATTCCCTGGAAGTACGGGTTCAAAAGCATTAAATCGATTGTCCGCATTCGTTTCGTCGAAAAGGAGCCCCCGACGACATGGCGGCTCGCCAACCCGCGGGAGTACGGCTTCTACTCAAACGTGAACCCCCAGGTCGATCACCCGCGCTGGAGCCAGGCAAACGAGCGCCGGCTCGGGGAAGTCTTCCGCCGCCCGACGTTGATGTTCAACGGCTACGGCGAGCATGTGGCAGCGCTCTACAGCGGCATGGACCTGCGCAAGTACTACTGATGCGCGTACGCCTGCTGAAGGCTGCCGCCTGGATCGCCTGCCTGACGCCGCTCGCGCTGCTCATTTGGCGCGGCTTCCATGACGATCTCGGCGGCAATCCGGTCGAGAAGATCACCCATACCACCGGCGACTGGACGCTCCGTTTCCTGCTCATTACGCTCGCGATCACGCCTTTGCGCAAGACCTTCGGCCCGCCCCGGCTCATTCGCTTCCGGCGTTTGCTCGGGCTGTTCGCGTTCTTCTATGGCGTCCTGCACGTCCTCACGTGGCTCTGGCTTGACAAGTACTTCAATGTCAGCGAGCTTCTCGCCGACGTCCGCAAGCGTCCGTTCATCACCGCCGGCACCGTGGCATTTCTGTCGCTGGTTCCGTTGGCCTTGACATCAACAGCAGGCTGGATCAGACGGCTCGGAGGCCGGCGCTGGCAGGCGCTGCACCGGCTGATCTATCTGTCGGCCGCCGCTGCCGTGGTTCATTACTACTGGCTTGTAAAGAGCGATATCCGGTTGCCTGTGCTCTATGGCGCGGTTTTTGCGTTGCTGATGCTCTGGCGCGTGGCGCTGCGCCGGCCGACGCCTTCGAGCGCGCGGCGCATCGCCGCAAATACCGTTTCTTCCACGCTCTCATCGAAAGGCACTGGCATTCCATAAAACAACATGCTCGTATCCGGTTCGTAACCGCCTTCTCGCAGGATGCGAACGGTGGGGATGTAGCACATCACGTCGTTCGTATAAGCCGCGACAAACAGGTCTTCGCCGGCCGCGGCAAAATCGCGCTTCGCCCGCAGACCGTAATCGACCACAACCTCGCCTCCAAGAAACAGGATCGTGAGGTCTTTGTCGAAGCGGACGGCGTGCACAGGATACGGAGTCGTGCGGATCGGACGATTCTCGTCGTACAAACGAAGCATGTGGCGCGCGTGCTTCACGCGCCATTCGTTCGATTCCTTCAGCCGCGATTCGAAAGTCTCGCGCGCGTGCGGACCGAAGCGCAGCTCCGTCTGCACCAGTGACGCGCGCAGTGGGCCGCGCAACTTTCGGAGCTTCCCAGGGACGATCTCGCCCACGGCCCGACCCAGAGCGAGGCCGTGCTTCTCCGCGAGCTCGAGCGTGCCCCGTGGATTCGGGTTCTGATCGCCGGCGCAGAGCGCAATAAAGATTACGGTCGCCCCGGGATATTGCTTCTCGAGTTCGGCCTGCGCGAAACCGGCATAATCGCCGCTGATCCTGTAGAAGTCCTGGCCGAGGGTCGTGTTATGGCAGGCGTATCCGAAGAAAATGCCTCGCACTTTGCCGCCAGTTCCGCGGACCACGATCACGGGCACGTCGTGATCGGTGGGGCCGGTTGGATTCACTCCCAGGCGCACGCCTTTAGCGGTTGCTTCGCGACGGTTGATCGCGAAGCCGGCGCTCGTGTGACCGAGCGCCAGTTCCGAGGGACCGAGATCGCGCAGCGCAGCGCCGATTGCCTCCACGAGCGCACCCGTCAGCATATGCCGATAGCGTTCAAGCGCCGCAAGCTCGGATGGCGACTCCGGCATCGCATACGGGCCGGGCCGCACTTCCGGAGCCGCGTGTGTGTGCGTCACGCTCAAAACGAGCTTGTCCCGCTCGAGGCCGAACTTCGCCTTCGCCTGCTCCGCGATGTCCGCGGCCATCTGCCGCGGCATGATGAGAATGTCCGCGCTCACGAAAACCACGCGCGTACCTTTGCGGTCTT
>DASSSG010000070.1:0-6695 GCA_035708545.1 Bryobacteraceae bacterium
AGGCGTCGATGGACCACTTCGCGAAGCTCACCGGGCGCCGGTACAAGCTCTTCGAGTACCTCGGCCACCCCGAGGCGGAGCGGGTGATCGTGCTCATGGGCTCGGGCTGCGAGACCGCGCAGGAGACGGTCGAGCACCTGGTGGCGAAGGGCGAGAAGGTCGGCCTCGTGAAGGTCCGGCTCTACCGGCCCTTCGACCTCGGCGCCTTCATGACCTCGCTGCCGCGCTCGGTGCACCACATCGCGGTGCTCGACCGCACCAAGGAGCCGGGCTCCCTCGGCGAGCCGCTCTACCAGGACGTCGTGACGGCGCTCCGCGAGGCGGAGCAGGCCCACATCGACCGCTTCCACCACCAGCTCACCGTCGTCGGCGGCCGCTACGGCCTCTCCTCGAAGGAGTTCACGCCGGCGATGGTGAAGGCGGTCTACGACGAGCTCTCGAAGGCGCGGCCGAAGCGCCACTTCACGCTCGGCATCAACGACGACGTCACCCACCTCTCGCTCAGGTGGGACCCGTCGTTCGACACCGAGCCGAAGGACGTGGTGCGCGCGCTGTTCTACGGCCTCGGCGCGGACGGCACCGTCGGCGCGAACAAGAACTCGGTAAAGATCATCGGCGAGGAAACCGCCAACTTCGCGCAGGGCTACTTCGTATACGACTCGAAGAAGTCGGGGGCGGTCACCATTTCTCACCTGCGTTTCGGCCCCAGTCCTATTCGCTCCACATACCTGATCAACCGCGCCAATTTTGTCGCCTGTCACCAGTTCAACTTCCTCGAAAAATTCGACGTGCTCCGCAACGCCGAGCTCGGCGCCACTTTCCTGCTCAACAGCCCCTTCGGGCCGGACGTCGTCTGGGACAAGCTGCCCCGCCGGGTTCAGGAGCAGATCATTGAGAAGAAGCTCAGAGTCTTCGTGATCGACGGCTACGCCGTGGCGAAAGAGAGTGGCATGGGTGGCCGCATCAACACCATCATGCAGACCTGCTTTTTCGCCATCAGCGGAGTGCTTCCGGGCGAGGAAGCGATCGAGCACATCAAGAAAGCGATCAGAAAGACCTACGGCAAGCGCGGCGAATCCGTGGTTCAGAAGAACTTCGCCGCGGTCGACGCGACATTGCAGCATCTGCACGAAGTGGCGGTGCCCGACAACCCGACCAGCGAGATCGAGTTGCCGCCAGTCGTCTCCGAGGAAGCGCCGGAGTTCGTGCGCACCGTCCTCGGCCCGATCTACGGCGGCGACGGCGATTCGCTTCCGGTCAGTCTGCTGCCTGTCGACGGAACGTTTCCGACCGGCACTGCGCAGTGGGAGAAGCGCAATATTGCGCTCAGCGTGCCCGTCCTCGACGAAGCGCTTTGCATCCAGTGCGGCAAGTGCGTGTACGTCTGCCCGCACGCGGCGATTCGCGCCAAGGTCGTCGAGAGCGCCGCGCTCGCGAACGCGCCCGCCACGTTCAAATCGGCTCCGGCCAAATGGAAGGATGCCGGCGACCGCCGGTACGTGCTGCAGGTGGCCGTCGAAGACTGCACCGGATGCGAGCTCTGCGTCGAAGTTTGCCCCGCCAAATCGAAGACGGACGCCAGCCACAAGGCGTTGAATATGGCGCCTCAGCTTCCGCTGCGCGAAACCGAGTCCGTGAACTGGAACTTCTTCCTCGAGCTGCCGGAAGCCGATCGCAAGAGCATCGCCGTCAGTCAGGTCAAAGACGTGCAGCTTCTGCAGCCGCTGTTCGAGTTCTCAGGCGCCTGCTCGGGCTGCGGCGAAACGCCGTATATCAAGCTCGTAACACAGTTGTTCGGGGATCGTACGGTCATCGCTAACGCGACGGGCTGCTCGTCAATCTATGGCGGCAATCTGCCGACCACCCCGTACACGATCAATCTCGAAGGCCGCGGACCGGCCTGGTCGAATTCGCTGTTCGAAGACAATGCCGAGTTCGGTCTCGGCATGAGACTGTCGATCGACAAGCAGACCGATTACGCGCGCGAGCTGCTCGTGCGCCTCGGTTCCCGGATCGGAAATGAGCTGGTCGACGCAATTCTCAATGCCGACCAGTCGAGCGAAGCGGGCATCGAAGAGCAGCGCCTCCGTGTCAGGCTGCTGCGCGACCGTCTGGCTCTGCTCGATGCCGGAAACGGCCACGGACCGGTGGATTATGATGCGCGCGATCTCCGCTCGGTCGCCGACAACCTCGTCAGGAAGAGCGTTTGGATCTTCGGCGGCGATGGCTGGGCTTACGACATCGGCTACGGCGGCCTCGATCACGTCCTCGCTTCCGGCCGTAACGTAAACGTCCTGGTTCTCGACACCGAGGTCTACTCGAACACCGGTGGCCAAATGTCGAAGGCTACGCCGCGCGGCGCGGTCGCGAAGTTCGCGGCCGGCGGCAAGCCTGCCGGCAAGAAGGACCTCGGCATGATGGCGATGCAGTACGGCAATGTCTACGTCGCGCGCGTCGCCATGGGCGCAAATGACATGCACACGCTGAAAGCATTTCTCGAAGCCGAGGCGTGGGACGGACCGTCCATTATCATCGCTTATAGCCACTGCATCGCGCACGGCTACGATATGAAGCACGGGCTCGAGCAGCAGAAGCTCGCCGTGCAAAGCGGTTACTGGCCGCTCTTCCGCTACAACCCCGCTCTGAAGGCGCAGGGTAAGAACCCATTCCAGCTCGATTCAAAGGCGCCGGCGATCCCGCTCGAGAAGTACATCTATAACGAGACCCGCTACACCATGCTGGTTCACAGCAACCCCGAAGCCGCCAGGAAGCTGCTGGCCGAGGCGCAGGAGGACGTGAACTCGCGATGGAAAGCGTATGAGCACCTCGCGAACTCGCCCGGTGCCACCCCGGCCGAAGCCGCCGTACGTGCCAGACAATGATCCAAAGCAGTAACAGGAGATGTACATGGCTGATCTCACGACCAAATACCTGGGCCTGACGCTGAATACGCCGCTGGTGGCTTCCTCCAGCCCTGTTTGCAGAGATGTGGTGAACATTCGCAAGCTCTCGGAAGCGGGAGTGGGTGCCGTGGTGCTGCACTCGCTGTTTGAGGAGCAGATCGATATCGAATCGGCACAGCTCGACCGCGCGCTTTCCGCGGGCGAGACGGCCGAGTTCATGAGCTACTTCCCGGATATGACCGCGTACAACATCGGCCCGGACGGCTACCTGGAGCACATCCGCAGGCTGAAGCGTGCCATCGGCATTCCGATCATCGGCAGCCTGAATGGGGTGTCGCTCGGCGGCTGGCTCCGTTACGCCAAGATGATCGAGCAGGCGGGCGCCGACGCGCTGGAGCTCAACCTGTACGATATCCCGAGCGACGCCGAGCTGCCGGGTTCCATCGTCGAGCAGCGCTATTGCGACATCGTGAGCGAGATTCGCTCGCAGCTCCGCATTCCGCTCGCCGTCAAGATCGGGCCGTACTTCAGCTCTCTTCCCGATATGGTGCGGCGGCTCGGGGAAGCCGGAGCCGATGGCGTCGTGCTCTTCAACCGCTTTTATCAGCCGGAGTTCGATCTCGAGTCACTGCACGTGGTACCCCACCTCGAGCTGTCGGCGCCACAGGAGCTTCTCCTCCGGCTGCACTGGACGGCGATCCTGTACGGCAACGTCAACGTCGACATCGCCATCACCGGCGGTGTGCATTCCGCGACCGATATCGTGAAGTCGATGATGGCGGGCGCGCGCGTGGCCATGGCCACCTCCGTGTTCCTGATCCACGGCGTTTCTTATGCGAAGAAGCTCGTCACTGATTTGAACCAGTGGCTGGACGAGCATGAATACGCATCAATCCGCCAGATGCAGGGCGCCATGAGCGCGCGCAAAGTATCGGACCCGAGCGCGTTCGAACGCGCGAACTACATGAAAGTGCTCAGCAGCTACGCCACGGCGGCGGCTGCGAAGTAGCGCACCAGCATCACAGCGGTTTGCGAACTGCCGGCGTGCAGGGCCGCGCTGGCACCGCGGTAGCCGGCCTGCCGGGACGGTGATCCGGAATTTCCCGGCGCCCGCCGATGAGCACCTGCAGACGCCCGACAGCGCCGCTCATCACACCGACCTGCTCGTTCAGTTGCTGGCTTGCTGCCGCGGTCTGTTCCGCGCTTGCCGCCGTAGTCTGCGTGATTTGTTCGATCTTCAAAATTGCTCTGGCGACTTCGTCGAGCCCCCGCGCCTGTTCAGCCGAGCCCGCACTCACATGGTCTGCCCGTTCCTTTACGGCCACACTGAGCTTGTTGTTTGCGGCCATGGCGTCGGTGACGGCCGTGAGTCTCCGGGTCCCCTCCGCGGTGTTTCGCACGGAGTCCTCAATCAGCGTTCCGATGTCGCTGGCGGCTTCGGCACAGCGCTGGGCGAGGCTCCTCACCTCGTTGGCCACAACGGCAAAGCCCAGACCGGCCTCGCCCGCGCGGGCCGCCTCGACCGCGGCGTTCAGTGCAAGGATGTTCGTCTGGAACGCGATCTCATCGATCATCCGTATGATATGCGAGACCCGTCCGCTCGAATCGCTCATCTCGGCAATGGTCGTGCCCAGTTCGTTCAGGGAGGAGTTCACCTGCTCGACCACGGGCATTGCCTCATTCATCAGCGTGGACACGCAGCGAACGTTATCCGCGTTTTCGGTCGTCAGCGCGGTGATCTCGTGCGCCGAGGCGGACGTCTCCTCGAGTAACGCCGCCTGCTCGGAGGCGCCCTGAGCGAGACTCTGGCTTGAAGAGGCCAGTTCCGCGGCGGCGCCGGTAATCTGCCGCGACGCAGCTTTCAACTCGTCAGCCGTATTCCGAAGCACGCGGGCAATGCCGAGCACCGTGGACCGGCTCAGGATCGCTGCAAACAGCAGCGAAATGATACCCAGGACCACGAGAGCCGTACGTGTGAACTGTGCCTGCCCGGCAAGGTCGCGGGCTGCCTTGCCGCCCCGTACTTCGAGTACGGTCCCGTAGTGCTGGCGGAGCTTGTCGAAAAGCTCGGTTATCGCGCCAAGCGCCGGCAAGGTGAGGGCTCGAAAAGCACTGCGCGCCTCCTCCTTGTTTCCCCCGCGTTGCAGCGCAAACACCCGTCGGGCGCTTTCGTGCAGCTGCCGATGCCACGGCTCGATGTCATTCAGCAGCCTCGTGATGATGGCATCTTCGGGTGCAGTCCTTGCCAGTTCCCTGTACAGCCATTCACCGAACCTGCACTTTCGGGGATCCAGCTGCCCGGTGAACAGGTCGCCGTCAAGCAGATACGTCTCGAGTCCGTGCACCCATGCAAGGTGATCGGCACGACGCTCGGCAATGAACTGGCTCTTTTCGGCGCTCTCCCTGCTGATTGCCGCCAGAAATTCGAGCCTCGAGGTTCTCTGGACTGCAAACGCCAGGGCGACGATCATCAGGCCGACCACTAGCGAGAATCCCGCTATCAGGCGCGCACGAACTGACCAGGCATTCATCGTTTCACCCACTTGCTTTCCGTGCCGGCGCTGCCTCGACAGACAGTGCTCGACTCAAAACAGCACCCATTTCCGCGGTGCTGCTCCGTATATCTCACTTATCGGTTAGCTTCGCTCGACCTGCTGCGGAAGCCGACTGTTTAGTCCTACCACTCGCACCGCCAGTTCTTGCCCGACCAGGGCAGTAACCCTGGCCCGCTCACCGCCGGCCCGCATTCTGCCGGGGTCATCGGGACTCCGATATGGTCGGTGATTGCCCGACACCACACGCCGGGGTCTTGACGGTCCACCGCGGTGAGAATGAGAGCGAGCTTCGTGTGCGAACTGGCGATAGTGTTCTGGGGTTATGTTGGTTGTTTATTCAGCAGTATCACCCGACCGCTTCCTCCTGCCGAACCTGGCGGCGAATGAACTGCCCGAAGAGCGGAACGGCGAACAAGTACTTGCCGTGTCGGTTGCGGTACACGAGCCCTTTCTCCTGCAGTGCCGCCAACATCTGATTTACATGGCTGTTCTTGAAGAGCCTGTCGAGGATTTTATCATCAAGTTTTGCAGGCAGCTCCTCCATCGGCACGGATCGCTTCCTGTTTTCAAGCCAGATGTCGAATGCCTCCTTGCAGATGAACTGAATGAAATACGGGTAACCGCCCGTCGCATCGATGAACATTTCCACTGTGTCGTGCGTCGGTGAGCTCATCGTCTAACAAGGTGTCAACATCGCAACACAATCGCTAATCGGCCAGCCGTCCTGCGAGCCTCCACACGTGGTCGGTGATCCCCGCTTCCATCGCCGGTGTGGCGCGGATCGTGCGGTGAACGCGCGTGATCTTTTCCGGCATCGAAAAAAGGTCCCGCACAGACGAGCGAATAAATGTTTCAATTTTGCTGTTTGCGAGGCCTGCCACCCGCCCGCGTCTTGCGCTTCGCCGCGATCTTGCGGAAGTAGTCCGGCCCCCGTTCGGCGGTCTTGCGCCCGCCTTTCTCGCCGAGTACGGCAGCGGGATTCACCTTCAGCAGATCATCTGTTAGAGCGAGCGCAGCGCGGAGCAACTCGTGTGCGCGTTCAGCGCGGCCCTGTGGCAGCGTGGTGGTGGCGAGGATCGTTTCGGCTTCTGTGAGGAGGTTGCGGAGCGCTCGCAGACCGGTCGCGCCTTTGCGTGGGGCATGCCTCAACGCTACAGGCAAACGGAGCGAAAAGCAAGCGGTTGCTGTTTGCGCACGGGGTGTACAATAAGACGCTATGCCTGAGCACTGTGAAGAA
>DASSSG010000071.1:0-3202 GCA_035708545.1 Bryobacteraceae bacterium
TGTCCCTTGCCGGCCGGCATCATCCAGCCGCCCCGGTCCTGCATGATCGTGCGCCCACCGCTCGTAATCTTCACTCCGAGCAGTACCGTCTTGCGCCGCGCGTCCGTGAATAGCTGGTTGTGGAAGAACTCCGTATCGCGCAGGCGAAACGCGGGCAGTTGTTGTTCGGCAGACGGCGCATCGGAAGGCACGTACGCGACGGTTTCCGGCCACCTGACCTCATGCGTCGTGATCCAGTGCCCCGGCGCGAGATTCACGACGTCAACATCCCCGCGCAGCACGATCCACGCGTTCTCGGGCGCATCGCGCGGCAGAATGCGCACGCCGAGAAACTCCGGCCATCGCGGGCTCCGCATCTTCCCTGAAGCCATCCCGTGATGCAGGACAATAAGCCGGCCGCCGCGCTCGGCCCAGGCGATCAGCGCGTCCCGCACGGACGGCTTCAGGTCGCCGTGCACGTACATGAAGACGACGTCTGTTTTCGGCGTGAAGACCGATTGCTCCTGAACTGCGGCCTCGAAGCCGCTCTTCGTAAGTGCCGCTCCAAGCGTCTCCATCGGCCCGAGTTCGTCGTGCAGGAGGACGGCCCGGGGCGCGGCCGCGACGGCGGCGGCCGAGAACATCATCGCCAGCCAGACTCTCATGGAACTGACAATACCGCCGTACACTGGTCCGAGAAATGAAAAGCTACCGCAAGGAACTCTGGTTCGAAGCGCCGACCCGGCGCGCCTACATCAACATTACCGGTCAGGTCGGCACGTGCCTGCGCGAGAGTGGCATCACCGAGGGCCTCGCACTGGTGAACGCGATGCACATCACCGCCTCGGTTTTCATCAATGACGATGAATCCGGCCTGCATCGCGATTACGACAAGTGGCTCGAGAAGCTCGCGCCTCACGAGCCAGTCTCGCAGTATGACCACAACCGCACCGGCGAGGACAATGCCGACGCTCACATGAAGCGCCAGATCATGGGCCGCGAGGTCGTCGTCGCGGTCACCGGCGGCAAGCTCGATTTCGGCCCCTGGGAACCGATTTTTTACGGCGAGTTCGATGGCCGGCGCCGCAAGCGCGTCCTGGTGAAGATCGTCGGCGAATGAAGGTTCGGCGGAGTTCACGCTCCGGTGATAAGGTTGGACAAACAGGGAGGCCTCGATGCGGAGAAGATCGTTCCTTGCAATATTGCCCGCGGCGCTCGCGACAGCCCACGAGACGCAGGAAGTTGCCGGCGGTGGCGGCGAAGCAAATCGCCCCCGCGTGGCCGGAACGCTCAGCCTGCGAGCCCGCCGGCGCGAGCGGGCGCAGGGCAATGGAAAGGTCCGAGTCTCCGAACGGGTGCTGCGCTGGGAGGTATCACAGACGGCAATCATCGTGTGCGACATGTGGGATACGCACACGTGCAGCCTGTCGGCGCAGCGAGTGGCAGCCATGGCGCCGCGCATGAACCAGGTGATCAGCGCAGCCCGGAGTCTCGGCGTCATGATCGTGCACGCTCCCAGTGACACGATGAAGTTTTACGAAGGAACACCCTGGCGGCAGCGAATGCAGCGCGCGCCGAGCGCATCGTCGCCCACTCCGATTCTGGCTCGCTGCCCACGCGAGGATGCGGAGTCGCGCAAATTTCCAATAGATGATGCCGACGGCGGCTGTGACGATCCGGTCGTGAAGAAATGGACCGGTCCTTATCCCTGGACGCGCCAGCACCCGGCGATTGATATCGTCGGATTTGACGGGGTCAGCGCCGATGCGCAGGAGATATACAACTTCTGCAGGCAGGAAGGCATCACGAATATCGCGCTCATGGGCGTCCACACGAACATCTGTATCCTGAACCGCGGATTCGGCCTGCGGCAGCTGACGCGGCTCGGCTTCCAGGCGGTACTCGTACGCGATCTGACTGATGCCATGTACGATCCGCGCAAGCGGCCATTCGTCAGCCATGCGCGCGGTACCGAGCTGGTCGTCGAGCACATCGAGGCGAACTGGTGTCCCTCAATCCTCGGCGAGGATTTGACGCACGTCATTGCGGGATCGGATAATCCCGCGAGCCTGAGTCTCGGCTCGCGGCGCCCAGTCTGATCTGTTCGTTTTGTCGTTCAGGGACTATTTTGCCGCGATCGTCCGTCCGCACAAGGTCAGCGATGGTTTTGTGCTGCGCGAGCAGCGCGTCCTGTGACTGTTTGAGTTCCGTCTCACAGGCGCGGGAAAGCGCGAGCGCGAGCTGGTCGAGGCTCTCGGCGGGCGCGCCCGCTTCGTTTCTGAGCTTTCTGCGGAACCGGACCATGGCGGCCTCCACGGGGCCTCCGGGCTGCTCGACGCCGATCAGCGCGGCGAAGTAGAGCTCCTCGAATCGCCTGAGAGACGCGGCATCCGTCCCCACGTTCGCGAGACGCGCAGCCAGCGTCTTGGCTTCATCGAGAAGCATTCGGTTTCGCTGGTGGCGTTCTGTTTCGAACTGGAGCTTCTGGCGCAGAAACTCGGCCTGCCGCAGGTGCGCTTCCCGCTCGTGCAGGTCCTGCTGTTGATCGATGTACTTGCCGAACAGCATTGCGCCGCTGACGATCACGGTAAACGCGCTGATCAGTTTGATGAACACGTCCCAGCACTTCACGCCGGCATCGACGTCGAGCCCGGGGCGGCGGCGCAGCCAATGCGCGAAAACGGCAGTGGCCACGACCGGGGTGGCGAGAATCGCGATGAGCACGGTCCACCAGTATTCGCGCCACCACATGTGTGCTTACTGTAACGAAGCGAGCGAGACGGGTCAACGACGCGTGTCGGTTACTGGCAGGGGCTGCGAGTGTGGCTTTCGTCGTGTACTGTACGGTCCCTGGCAACTGTGCGAACCCACGGGCGAGGACCGACGGCGCTATGCGCTGCTGTTGCCGTTCCTACTGCGTCGGAAGCAAGCCCCGGTTCCACGGCTGCGCCAGTGTCGGCTGATTGGCGTACCGCTTCATGGCAAACTCGATCCGCCCACCCGAGCCGGGTCCGAGGTGCACCGTCAGCAGAGGAGCATCGATCGCTGCCGTCCTGCCTTCCGATGTCGCTGACAGGAACTGATGCTCGCCGTAGGCGCCGGCCTGCACGACGACCGTGCGGGCTTCCACCTGATCGATGTTGACAAGCGTCAACGTGAGCGAGTCCGGCCCGAGCCTCTCGACCAGCGCTGCCACGCTCTCCGGCAGGCTTGATCTCCGCCG
>DASSSG010000072.1:0-2309 GCA_035708545.1 Bryobacteraceae bacterium
AGCTTGTTGTTCGTGTACAGCGGCGGGGTATGGCACCCGCCGCAGCCCTCGCGTCCGAACACTTTGCGTCCCAGGCTGGCACGCGGATCGCTCGCGTACGGGTTCGCCGGAGGCTGCAACGAATAGATGTATTGCACAAGCGCGAACAACAGCTCGTCCGGAAAGCGATCAAAGACTACCCGCTGTGCATCGGTCAGGAGCCTGTGCGGTCCGAAGTCAGCGCTGTCGCAACAGGTCACCACAGCCGCATACCGCATCACATCGGCGGCACCACGCAGCCGGTGCGTACCGGTATGATCGATGTACTTCCGTTCGCCAATTCCGATCAGGTCCGGGATCTTCGTCGCGTAATACGGACTGCCGTTGAACCGGGCGAAGGTGCCGGGCGGGTTGCTCCGAAACAGCTCTCCGAGTTCGGCTCCGGACATGGACTTCAGGTTCTCGTGAATATCGTTTGCTACCCACGGCACGGCGAACTGGCGCCACGCCGCAACGCCGGGCGAATCGCCCCTGAAGAAGCTCGCCAACCCACCGCTGACGAGTTGTCCGATGAGGCCGTTGCCGGGATCGTTCGCGGGTGCTCCATCGACCGTTGAGCCATCAGGCATAACGCGGACATGGCAGCTGGCGCATTCGGAAATGCTGAGTGCGAGACCCTTGCTGGTTGGTACCCAGCGGAGCCCAAACACGGTCCCGTCCTTCAGCGGGCGCGCGCCCATCTTTGTCATCGCCTCAGGGGAACGGACTTTGCGGATCGTCTCCGGATCGTAGCTGCGGAACGGCGAAACGTCGAGTTCCGTGAAGACACGCTTGCCGGTGGCGATCCAGTCGGCGCGGTTGCGAGCGCCCGGCGTGATGAGCGGCTCGGGTTTCTTCGTGCTCAGCATGTCCCAGTAGCTGACGGGTTCGCGGCCGGGTATATAGACGGGATACGTACGCACCCACTCGGCGGGCGCGGCCGAGTAATATTGGTGTTCGCTGAAGTGTCCTGGACGGACGTTCAGGCCCGCGACCGGCGTGGCCCAATCGGCCAGCGCACTCTCGTCCCAGACCCTGATGGGCGCGATTTGCTGCGCGGCACAGGTGCAGGCAGCCGCGAGCATCAGCGTCAGAAGGTATGACACAGCGTCCTCCGGAGCATTCGGCACACCTTATCACACGAGATATGCCGTGCTGTGTTGTGGCTGCCTCGGGCCGGAAGCGATCAGGCGCGTCCCAGAACCGGACACCCGAGCCGGTGCGGCGGCGGCGGGCAGTGAGAGGAAATCCTCAGAACGCAACCGGTTGCAGCCGCTGGCCAGCGTGGTTGCGGACGTGCCATACTCCTTTCGGAGACCTCGCGCAGGTAGTATGGACATACCTCGGAAAGGCGCCGCCCGGCAGCGACTGATGCGGCGCATAGCGATCGGCACGGTGCTGGCGATCGCCATCCCACTCACGACCTGGGGCGTGATGCGCCTCAAACCCGCTGCGCCGCCAGTCGAGCGCGGAACGTTGTGGATCGACAGTGTGAAACGCGGGCCGATGCTTCGGAACGTGCGCGGGCTGGGCACGCTGGTTCCCGACGAGGTCTACTGGGTAGCCGCGCTCACCGACGGCCGTGTGGAGCAGATTTATCTCCGGCCCGGCGCGGAGCTGAAGCCGGATACCGTCATTCTGAAACTGAGCAATCCCGAACTCGAGCTGGCGGCAGTGGATGCCGAGTGGCAGTTGAAGCAGGCGGAAGCCAATCTTACTGACCTGCGGGTGAAGCTCGAGAGCCAGGCGCTCGACCAGCGCTCAGCGGCCGCGCGCGTACAGGCAGACATGGTGAAGGCCAAGCTCGAGGCTGATCTCGAAGAACGGCTGCGGAAAGACGGGCTGACCTCGGAGCTGAAGACGAAACTGACGCGGGCAACGGCGGATGAGCTGGTCAATCGCTACGAGATCGAGAAGAAGCGGCTGAACATCACCGGCGAGTCGGTGGAGGCGCAGCTCGCGGCGCAGAGAGTCCAGATCGAGAAGCTGCGGGCAGCGTGGCAACTCAAGAAGCAGCAGGTGGCGCAGCTTACGATTCGGGCGGGCACCACGGGTGTGTTGCAGCAGCTCGGCGGCGCGGCAGCCATAGAAGTAGGTCAGAGGCTTGTGGCCGGCACGCCGCTCGCGAAGATTGCCAATCCGCGGCGCCTCAAAGCCGAGCTCAAAATCGCGGAGACCCAGGCAAAAGACATTATGCTGGGCCAGGTGGCGCAGATCGATACGCGGAACGGTGTCATCGAGGGCCGCGTGTCCCGTATCGATCCTGCGGTCATCAACGGGACCCGAACCGT
>DASSSG010000073.1:0-4512 GCA_035708545.1 Bryobacteraceae bacterium
GACGCGGTGCGCCAGACAGTCGAACGTGCCGAGCTCGAGATCAAGTCACTCGAGCTGCGGCGACAGGCACTCGTGACGGGGACGGATCGCGCCGCCGCGCAGGCTCGTGTGCGCGAAGCGCGCAGCGGAGCGGACGCGGCGCAGGCGGCCATAGCCATGGCGGCGATACGCAGCCCAATGACCGGAATCCTCTATAGCTTCGATATCCGGCCGGGTGCGTACCTGAATGCGGGCGATCTGGCGGGTCAGGTTGGCATCCTCACGAGGATGCGCGTGACGGTCTACGTTGACGAGCCGGAGCTCGGGCGTGTCGGGCCCGGCATGGCGGTCACGATTACCTGGGATGCGGTGCCGGGGCGCGCCTGGCAGGGTGCGGTGGAGAGCACGCCAACGCAGATCGTCTCGCTTGGCACACGCCAGGTCGGCGAGGTCATCTGCATCGTGGACAATGCGGACCAGAGCCTGACGCCAGGCGCGAATGTGAACGCCGAGATCCGCGCGAGCGAAGCCGCGAACGCGCTGACGGTGCCAAAGGAAGCGATCCGGCGGCAGCGGAACCAGACTGGCGTGTTCAGGCTCACCGGCGATCGCGTGAGCTGGCAACCGGTTCGGCTCGGCATATCGAGCGTGACTCGCATGCAGGTGATCGACGGCGTGCGCGAGGGCGACCTGGTTGCGGTGGCGGGCACGTTGACCGACGGGCAGGCGGTCAGGGCGCTGGTGCAGTGAAGATGGCGTCGAGGGCGCGGCCCTCGATGTTGCCCATCTTCAGACCGAGCAGGCGCGCGATTGTCGGGGCGATATCGATTGTCCTCGCGGTATCAATGCGGGCGCCGGCGCGGATGCCGGCGCCGGATGCAACGAAGATTCCATAGATTTCGGGATCATCGCTCAGGTACCCATGCGCACCAGTTGGATTTGGGAGCGTGACAACGGCCTCCCCATCGCTCGCGCCGAAGAAGGAGTATCCGTCGCGAGCGGCGAGCACCAACTCGCCCATCCGATCATCGTGCTGCGGGGTCGGGAAACCCCAGCGGGCGTACTCCGCAGGGTCGATGATCCGGTCGACGCCTTCGATGCCCTGGAGCGCGGCTCTGACCGGAGCTGCGTCGCCCTGGATGTAGACGATTGCCGATCCGCCTTCGGACATGACGATGGCACGATCAGAAAGCCCTTTCTGACGCAGGACAGAATTCGGCCGGATTTGCTTCCTTACGGTCTTAAAACCATGGTCGGAGACCACGATCAGCGTCGTGCGGTCACGAACACCCGAGCGAGCGACGGCGGCCAGCAGTTCTCCGAGACGAGCGTCGGCGAGCGCGAGCGCGGCTGCCGTTGCGAGATTCTTCGGCGCATAAGTGTGCTGCACGCTATCGGTGGCGAGCAGGTGGAACATCAACAGATTGGGCTTGTGCCTTTCGAAGATGTGGGCTGCCGCTTTTGTCCAGATCTCGTCGCGCCACGTGATAGGGTGCTTCGAGAACGTGGCGATGTCTTCCTGCGACAGGATACTCGCTGCGACCAGTTCGCGTTCGACGGCGCCGCTCGGATCGGGAACTTCCGAGAATGGCCAGGTGATTGTCCGCGCCCTGAAGATCGCTACCCAGTCGACCTCGGCCGTGGTCATCCCGGCTTTCTGCGCGAGGTCGTAGATAGTGGGGACTCGCACTAACTCGGATTTGTCGCGCCACGGCTCGATCCTGATCGAAGGGCCTTCGCCGCGGACCGGCAGACCATTGTAGAGCACGCCGTGACGCGAGGGTGTGACGCCGGTGACCATGCTGGTGTGGTTCGGCCAGGTCACACTCGGATTGACCACCTCGAGACGACGGGCGACGGCGCCGCTGCGAATCAGGCTTCGAAGATTCGGGATAGCGAGCTTTGGATCCTCCAGCGCGTAGGAGGCGAAACCGTCTATGCTGACGAGGATCACGTGACGATCGTCCGCGGGCTGGGCTTGGACGGCAAGACAGAGGACCGCTACGAGCATCTGAAGGCGAACTGCGAGTCCGAATGACAGCGCGCCGCCCGAGACGCTGCCCGAAATCACAGGCGCTCCTCTGCCCGGAAATCCCGGGACCGTTGTACGTTTTGGGCGTGCTCGATAACGGGCGCGGCTGCCGAGGCCTCGAGAAAAGTGCGCCGCGGGAGCATAGACGCGTTCATTGTACCTGGGCCGCGTAACGTTCCCGTAGCGCCGGAGTGCTCGAACCACGGCCAAAGTGCAGCGGCAGCAGCTTTGGGCCGGCGGCTGCGCACGCGGCATCATCCGGCCCGAATGCCCGCGCCGGTTAATCGTTCACCAGGCCGTTACGCTAAACTGGACGATCGCAATGAGCGCGGAGATCGTGATCGCGAATGGCGCTCTTGCGGGCGTTCGGCTGCCACTCACGTCCGCGGAAATCACGATCGGCCGAGCGCCGTCGAGCACGCTTTGTCTCGACTCACCCGGCACGGCGTGGCATCACTGCCGTATTCTGCACGAAAACGACCGCTGGAGGCTGCGAGCAGCCGGAGGAACCCGCGTAAATGGCCTGCGGGTCGATGAACACGTGCTCGAGGACGGTGATCAGGTGGCGATTGGTGAGAACATCCTCGTTTTCCGGAGTGCCGCCGGGACGGCAGGGGATCCGAACGTCCGGCCGACGCTTCTGCGCGCATCCGCTCTGCTGTTTCTCTTCCGCACGCTGGCGCGTGCGACCGAGGAAACGCAGCGGGTGTCGCTGCAGGAACAGATCGTTGGACTGATCGGTGCACTCATTCCGCTGGCAGCCGGCTTCGTGGTGCTCGCCGACTCCGAGACCGAGTTAGCTGACATCGTGTCGCAGCGAGCGCCGACATATGCGGACATTGCCGCGCACGCAGCCACCGAGGGCTCCACGTATGATGAGGCGCGAGCCACGGTGGCCGTGCCGTTGTATGTGCGCGGCCGTTTTCGCGGGGTGATCATAACCGAGCTCCCGCCGGCCGAACGCGAGCGCGGGAGAGATCATCGTGACGCACTTACCGCTGTCGCTACAATTGCCGCCGCGGCGCTCGAAGGCGTCCATGAAATCGCTGCGCTGCGCGCCGAGAATACCGATCTGCAAAGGCGGCTCGGCCTCGCCGCCCCCGGCATCCTGGGCGAAAGCGCATGTCTTTCGCGGCTGCGCGAAATGATCGGCCGGGTTGCACCTCAGGATGTTACGGTTCTGATTCAGGGCGAAACGGGAACCGGCAAGGAACTCGTCGCGCGCGCGCTGCATGAGGGCAGCGATCGGCGGCAGCAGCCCTTTCTTGCCATCAATTGCGCATCTCTCACGGAGGGTCTTCTCGAAAGCGAGCTGTTTGGACACGAGAAGGGGGCGTTTACGGGCGCTGTGGCGGCTAAACGCGGGAAGTTCGAGGTCGCCGAAGGCGGAACGGTGTTTTTTGACGAAATCGGCGAGCTTGCGCCGGGTCTGCAGGCGAAGCTGCTCCGCGTAATTCAGGAGCGAGAGTTCGTGCGTGTCGGCGGCACGCGTACCCTGCGCCTCGATGTGCGGATTCTCGCCGCCACTAACCGCGATCTCGCAGCCGAGGTGAAAGCCGGCCGTTTCCGCGAGGATCTGTTCCACCGGCTCAACGTGATCGTGCTCCGGACGCCGCCGCTGCGGGAGCATCGCGAAGACATACCCATGCTCGCACGCCATTTTCTGGAATGTGCCGCGCGGCGCTGCGCTCGGCGCGTCGCCGCTTTCTCGCCGGCGGCGGAGCGGGCTCTGCGGGAGTACTCGTGGCCCGGCAACGTTCGCGAACTGGAGAACGCGATCGAACGCGCCGTAGTCCTCGGAGCGGGCGAGGAGATTGGGCCGGAGGACCTGCCCGAAGCGGTGACTGAAGGACTCGCCGCTACGGGAGACGCGGGTGCTTTTCAGGCCCAGGTGGTCAACACAAAACGACAGAGCATCCTGCGGGCCTGGGAAGCGGCGAACGGAGATTACAAGGCGGCGGCACGACAGCTCGGTATGCACCCCAACTCACTGCTGAGGTTGATCCGGAACCTCGGCTTGCGCGAACTGCTGCCGCGCTGATTCCGTGCCGCCGCGAGCGGCCGCGACGGCGGCTTCTTCCGTGTCGTGGCAGGGGAGCACGCGCTCGAGGTGCGTCAGTTTCAGGAGTTCGCGGACCCGTGGACCAGCGCATGCCAGAACGAGTCTGCACCCTCGACGCGACGCTTCCGCGTACAGGGACAGGAATCCGCCGAGCCCGGCACTGTCGATGTCGGTCAGGCCGCCGAGATTCAGCACTGCGCCCCGCGATCCGGACATTGCCAGTTCGGAACACGTCTGCGCTACGAAGGAATGGAGATGCGGGCCGAGCGTGAGCGCGCCTGTGATGTCGAAGATGTGAACATCACCTCGACGCCGTCCCGCCGCTTCCACCTGCATAGTAAACATCTCCTGTATAGCGGACAGTCAGGAATGTCAGGTCGTCGGCCTGCCGTCGCCTTCCCGCAAAATCGCGCACGCGGTCGATCAGGTCGCGCTTGAC
>DASSSG010000074.1:0-3054 GCA_035708545.1 Bryobacteraceae bacterium
TGCGTGCCGTGATTGTGCGCATGCGCAAGGAGTCGCGCCGCAAAGACGGCACCTACATCCGGTTCGATCAGAATGCGGCGGTGCTCGTCAACGACCTGGGCGAGCCCGTCGGCACGCGCGTGTTCGGTCCGGTGGCGCGCGAGCTTCGCGACAAGCGCTTTATGAAGATTGTCTCGCTGGCTCCTGAGGTGATCTGATCCGATGGCAAAGGTAAAGAAGGCATACGTCGAAGCGGCCCCGCGGAAGATTCGGATTCGGAAGAATGACGCCGTGAGAGTCATCAGCGGGCGCGACAAGGGCAAGACGGGCCGCGTGCTCGAGATTGACAGGAAGACCGGCCGCCTCCTCGTGGAAGGCGTAATGACGGTCAAGCGGCACACACGGCCGAACCCCGCGAAACAGATCAAGGGCGGCATCGCCGAGAAGGAAGCGCCCATTCACATCTCGAACGTGGTGCTGATGACCGCCGGCGGTATCCCAACGCGCCTCGGCGTACGCATCGAAGGCGAGGGCCCGACAGCGCGGCGTGTGCGCGTGGCCCGCAAGACCGGTGAGGCGCTCGAGAACAAGTAAAAACGGTAAGAGGAAAATATGCCGGCAAGGCTGAGAGAACACTACAGGAAGAACGTAATTCCGGCGCTCACGAAGGAGTTCAGCTACGGCAACGTGATGGCCGTTCCGCGCGTAGAGAAGATTTCCATCAACATCGGCCTCGGTGAGGCGACCCAGAATCCGAAGCTGATGGACGGCGCCGTCAACGAGCTCGCGACGATCGCCGGTCAGAAGCCGGTAGTGACGAGGGCGCGCAAGTCGATTGCCGCGTTCAAGCTTCGCGAGAACATGCCGATCGGCTGCATGGTCACGCTCCGCGGCGACCGCATGTACGAGTTTTTCGATCGGCTCATCAATGTCGCTCTGCCGCGCGTCCGCGATTTTCGAGGCGTGTCGCAGAAGTCTTTCGATGGCCGGGGCAATTACACGCTGGGCATCAAAGACCAGTTGATCTTCCCTGAGATCGACTACAACAAGGTGGAAAAGACCAAGGGCATGAATATCACTATCGCGACCACGGCACGCACGGATGCCGAAGGGCTCGCGCTCCTGCGGCTGATGGGTATGCCGTTCGGCGGACGTGATGGCCGTATGGCTGTGGGCGCCGAGGAGACCGCGCCCGCGAAGCCGGCCGGCAGGGCCAGCAGGAAGAAGTAAAGGAGCTCAATGGCTACTACCGCGAAGATCGCGCGCGACGAGAGGCTCGAGGAAGCCCGGAAAAAGAAGACCCCGAAGCTGGCATGCCGGCATCGGAACCGATGTAAGAACTGCGGGCGCCCGCGTGGCTTCATCCGGAAATTTACGCTCTGCCGCATCTGCTTCCGGAAGCTGGCTCTCGCCGGGCAGATCCCCGGCGTGACTAAATCGAGCTGGTAGTTGTGGACAGGCTCCCAGCCTGCCGCGCGGCTTGTTGACCGCGAGTCGAAGGATTTGAGTCGAAGGATTTAAGGATACGAGGGAAGAACCAGGCAAATGAATGCAACTGACCCCATTGCCGACATGCTGACACGGGTGCGCAACGCACTGAACGCCCGCCATCAGAAGGTCGATGTCCCTGCGTCCAGGCTGAAGGGCGAAATCGCCCGCATCCTCAAAGAGGAAGGCTATATCGCAAATTTCAAGCTGGCCGAAGAGGGTCCGCACAAGCTGATTCGGCTGTACCTCAAGTACACGCCGGCCAACCAGCCGGCCATCTCGCACATCGAGCGCGTATCGCGCCCGGGCTGCCGCGTCTACGTCGGCTCCAGCGAGATTCCGCGAGTCCTCGGTGGCCTCGGCATTAACATCCTTACGACGCCCCGCGGCGTCATGACCGGCCGCACCGCCCGCAAGGAAGGTGTCGGTGGCGAGCTGCTCTGTCGGGTTTGGTAGCGAGGGAACACCATGTCGCGAGTAGGTAAGAAACCCATCCCGGTGCCATCGGGAGTGAAGATTCAGATCGGGGACAAGCTCCGCGTTGAAGGCCCGAAGGGCAAGCTCACCGTGCCCATCCCGCCCGGCATCACGATCGAGCAGAACAACGGCGCGCTCGAGGTGAAGCGCGAAAACGACAAGCAGGCTGCGCTGCACGGCCTCACCCGCGCGCTCGCCGCCAATGCCATCCATGGCGTCTCCGCCGGATTCAGGAAAGAGCTCGACATCGTCGGCATCGGTTATCGCGCCGAGGTGAAAGGCCGCTTTGCCACTTTCTGGGTTGGCTATTCGCACCCGATCGAGGTGATGCTCCCCGACGGAATCAGTCTCGCGATCGACAAGCAGACGCATCTCGTGCTGAGCGGTCACGACCGCCAGTTGCTCGGACAGGTGGCCGCGAACATTCGCGCGCTGCGTCCGCCTGATCCGTACAAGAACAAGGGCATACGTTACACGGGCGAGCCGCTCCGCAAGAAGGTTGGCAAGTCCGGCGCCGGAGGCAAGTAAGCAATGGTCAAAAAGGAAGCGAAGAACGACGTTCGCCGGCGCATCCACAAGCGGATCCGGAAGTCGCTCCACGGCACGCCGGAGCGGCCACGGCTCGCGGTCTACCGCAGCATCGCCCATATCTACGCGCAGATCATCGACGATCGCCGAGGCGTGACGCTCGTCGCCGCCTCGTCGAATGAGAAAACTGCGGGTAAGGCGAGCGGCGGCAATGTCGCCGGCGCCAAAGACATCGGGCGCAAAATCGGCGAGCGGGCGAAAGAGAAGGGAATCACGAGAGTCGTCTTCGACCGCGGCGGCTATCTCTATCACGGGCGCGTGAAGGCGCTCGCCGATGCCGCGCGTGAAGCGGGTCTGGAGTTTTAATTCATGGCAGCTACTCCCAGCGCAAAGAGGATGGACCCCTCGAGCCTGAACCTCAAGGAACAGGTCGTGAGCATCAACCGCGTGACGAAGGTCGTCAAAGGCGGCAAGAACATGAGCTTCTCCGCGCTCGTCGTCGTCGGCGATCCCAACGCAAGGGTTGTGGGTTACGGCACGGGCAAGGCGAAGGAAGTTCCCTCGGCCATAAAGAAAGGTATC
>DASSSG010000075.1:0-8638 GCA_035708545.1 Bryobacteraceae bacterium
TCCGTTCGCGAGAAACACGTAACGGGCGGATGCGTCGAGATGATACTCGTATAGTCCCGGACGCGTACTTCGCATCGCCTCCATCAAGCCGAGACCTGCAAGCTCCGACGCGCGGCGGATCAGCGCTATCTCTCGCGGCGATTTCACACTGCGCAGTTCGTCGAGAACGGGAGTAAGATCGAGAATTCGGGCGCGGGGATAACGGGCCTGCAGCAATCCGCCGAAGTGACTTTCGCGGGGGAGGCGTCCGTCCCACGGATCGGAGGCGATGCTCGCGTTCGCAGCCACCAGCTCTCCGCGGCTCTGCGAGTTACCCTCCGCCGGACTGAGCAACGTGTAGATCACGCGCGGCGACTGGCCCGGCGATCGGTCCAGCCACTCGTCCCGCATCGCAGTCGTGCTCAGCACCGCGTCGGCGCCGGTCAGCCGCCTGACTTCCTCCGCGTCCTCGGCAGAGAGAACCTTGCCCTCGGTGGCTTCAAGGCGAGGATTGCGAGGCGGCAGGTACAGCGTGACCTTCCGGCTTCGACCATCCAGCAGCAGATACGAGTGTGGCGTCTCGAGCCCGCAAAGATAGTAGAACTCGTTCGACTGCCGCGGCAGGATATAGCCGTTCGTCAGCGGCACGCCTTGCAGTACGACAACACCCTCCGCGCCGATCTTGTCGAAGAGCTTTGTCCAGCGCGCCCGAAACTCCTCAGGCGGAAAGTCGGACTGATACCAGACCGGCGTTTCCGCAGCGGACGCGGCAGCGGCCAGCAGTGTCAGCGCACACAGTTGCCTCATGGCCGAGCGACCCTCGCCGATCGCGGCCGTATGTTTCTGCCGTGATACACATCGAACGAGATCCTGTGATCCGCGTAGACACGCGACAGTAACTCGTACAGCTTCGGATCGTACTGCCGCAGATCCTCGGGGCTGTGAATCCGCTTCTCCGCGTCCGCGAACTCATAGTTCGACCAAAACCATGTCTGCGTTCCCTCAGCCCAGTACTCATTGAAGTTACTCGCGCCGTAGTGACCTTTCCAGAGGTCGGCTGCCATGGCCGCCTTGTAAGCTTGCCGCACCTCGGCGAACAACTCGGGATCGACATTCCGGATCGCCCCGTTAAGGATGGCGTGTGAAAACTCGTGAATCAGGATGTTCTCGCCGTAGTATTTCGTTCCGGGATATCCGAGCAGGTTCTCCTCGGCGCAGGTCGTCGGATTACCGCCGAGACCGCGGGCCCTCCAATCCCAGTACTCCTTGTCGGTCATGCCCGCGATTTTCTGTTGCAGACCGGAGATCGGAGTTCCCGACACGCCCGGCTTTTTCAGATTCCGGTGCTCCGGGATGTCGGTGGTCATCTCGGTCTGCGCCATCACACCGATGCGCCACCTGCGGGCGATCAGTGCATCCCGGAGATCGGGACGCCGGGAGAGCATGTGGATCACGATGTTGCGTGCCACCAGAAGAGCGGCGTCCGGAACTTTGCCTGAGCTCGTTACCGGAATACCATCAGCGTCCGCGTACTTCGTGTAGAACGGGTCCAGCTTCAGATCCGCAGGCACGGCGGTGATGTGCGGACCGGCGGTGGACAGCTGCAGCAGGAGAAGTAATCTAATCATCAGAACCGTAAAGCTACCGGACGTCCGGTGAACGTAACCGAGCGCTTAGTCCGCGCGGGTAGTAACTCGACTTCAATTCTGCGCGACTGCGCCCCGAGCAGTCTGGCACCCCGGGCCAGCCCAATCGTTAACTGCCGCGCCCGGTCGTCCCAGCGGCATTCAAGGCGTGTCGACGCACCCTTCTGGTAATCAAAGCTGACGCCGTCGTCCTCGTAAACCTGTCCGGCGCCGTCAGCTCCGCTGTAGACGAGCAGCGTGAGCGAAGCATCAGCAGGCTCGAGCGCCTACTGCTTTACCGGTGCCATCGGCACGATTGCTCCGGCACGCACATACACGGGAATCGTCTCTATGTCCACGCTCCGCTCCACGACGGCACCACCCTCGGACCGGGCGTTCGTCCATAAGTCATACCAGAGGCCTGCCGGCAGGTACACTTTACGCGAGCGCGCACCCTTCTCCACCACGGGCGCCACCAGCAGATCGCGTCCCCAAAGATACTCGTCATCCCGCTCGGCCGCCTGTGGATCAGCCGGATAATGCAACCACAAGCTGCGAACGATCGGAATGCCGGTGTCGTGCGCCTCGCGCGCGAGCGTGTAGATATACGGCAGCATTCGGTATCTGAGCTCGAGATATTTCCGCGCGACGGGCTCGACCGAGGGGTCTCGCAGTTGCTCGACGCGCACCGGAGTGCGGCCCGCCTTCGTGTGCTCCATCTCATCCGGTCCGACAACGCCGGTGTTCCAGCCGAAGGGCAACCGCGTGTACCACGTTCGGCCATGAGAACGGAACAGCGGGCTGAAGGCCATGAACTGGAACCAGCGCAACCAGAACTCAGCCGTGTACTCCTCGGTTGGATAAAACCCGCCGATGTCGGTCCCCCAGAACGGAATGCCGCTCATGCTGGTGTTGATCGCGATCGGAATGTGATTGCGAAGCGTCTCCCACGTGGAGTCCACGTCGCCCGACCATAGCCAGCCGCCGATGCGTTGCATACCCGCGTAGCCGGTGCGGTGTAAGGCGTACGGCCGCCGGTTCGGCGCGTCCACCTGCGGCCCCTCCCAGTACATGCGAATGCGCGCGAGCCGGCCTTCGATCGACAGGTTCTCCGCAGCGTCCGCCCACCAGCCGTCAATCCCCAGCCGCGCCACCGGCCGGTGACGCTCCCAGTAATGCAGGACCTCGTTTTCGTCATCGGATGCGTTCTTGGCGAGAACCGAACCGAAGAGCCGCCGAGGAGGATACGTCGAATGCAGCACGACCTTGTAGTTCATGCTCCTGAGCTGTTCGATCTGCCGGTCCGGCTCGCTGAACACCCTCGGATTGAACGTGAAAGAATCGTGGCCCGTGTTCCAGCCAGAGGGGCACCAGCCGGTGCCGAGGTAAATCAGCACATCGCACGGCAGCCGCTTCTCGCGGAGCGTCTTCGCCACCCACATTACTTCGCCGAAGTCGCGCAGCGTGCGATGCGACTGCTGATAGCCGAGCGCCCAGATCGGCGGCATGGACGGGAAGCCCGTCAGCGACGCGTACTCGCGCATGATGCCCGGCGGGTCGGCAACGATGACGAAGAAATCGAGCGGGAGGGCGCTCTGCGCGTCCGCAGGAACGAACCTGCCGGCCGCGCCGGTAAGGTCGATGTTGCCGAGCGGCTCGTGAAAAAACAGCGCCCAGCCTTCGGTGCTGACCAGCAGTGGATTCGGCAAGCGCCCGCCGAGCTTTGCCAGATTGTACGCGCCGTGATCATTGCGCGGCGTGTACAGGTGGCCGCGGCGATCGAACTGCGGCCCGCCCTGTCCCAGGCCGTAGATCGGCTTCTCGCCGCGCGGAAAGCCGATGCTCCCGTCCTTCGCGAACTCGAAACGAAGCGCCTTCGCGCCACGGCCGACCGTCAGCGCGTCACCGGCGGCGCCCAGTCGCCACCCCGCCGTTGTCGCCGACTGGCTCAGTTGCGACCGCTGCCGCAGCGCCGGTCGCGGCCATTCCCGCGCAAGGAGCACAGGTTCGTCGCGCACGCTCGTTGTGGTCCCCATCGCATCGACGATGGCCACCGTGACGCGAAGCGTATGCTCGCTGATTACTCGAACGGCGAGTTCAATATTGCGACCAGCCAACGAGCGCGGCTGCACCCTGGGCTGGCTGTGCTGTGCCGCCACTGCTCCGGCGGCGATTACGGATAATACAAGGATCTTCGCGCTACGAAGAGGCATTGCACGGGCGAACGTGATTAGCATAGATTATAGATCGATCCCGAACATGAGGCCGCGCCTGCCGACGTCAATCTGTATCGTGTCGCTCTGCCTGTTGCTGAGCGCCGAACCGGCGACCCGCGCTCGCGTGAGCCGGCCGAAGCCTGTTCCGTACGCACCGCCCGACGTCACCGAGCTGTTGAAGGCCCGGCGTGGCGAGCTGCACGAAGTGATCGAGTACTTCAGGGCGGATCGCGGCAGTCTCTTCCGTTTCTACGACACTCCTGGCTCCCCGGAAACACTGCGGCAGAGCGAGCACTTCTATCGGGCCTGGAGTGCCGCCCTTGACGGCATTGAATTCGACCGACTCGCCGCACCGGCGCGCATCGATTACGTCCTGCTGCGCAACAAGATCAATCATGCATTGCGCGGCGTGGAATTATCCCGAAGTCGGCTCGAGGAAATACGTGATCTCGTCCCGTTTGCGTCCGCGATCCTGAACCTCAAAGAGGCGCGCCAGCGCGTCGAGCCGCTCGTTTCGCAGAAGGCCGCTGCCACACTGGTGCAGCTCAATCGCGAGGTCGCTGATCTGTCGCGCAAGATCGACAGCCGCCGCAGCGAAAACGCTCCGCGGAAGACGATCGCTCGCCGGGCTGCACAGTCTGTGCAGGGTCTGCGCGACATGTTAAAGGAATGGTTCGGTTTCTACAACGGCTACGATCCAGAGTTCACGTGGTGGGTGAGCGGGCCGTACAAGGAACTCGATGCCGCGCTCGACAAATATGCGGGAGTGATCCGCCAGAAGCTGGTTGGTGTCGAGCGCAGCGATCGCGACACGATCGTTGGCGACCCGATCGGTCGCGAAGGCCTGCTGGCCGAACTGGCGAGCGAGATGATTCCCTACACGCCTGAGGAACTGCTCGCGATCGCCGACAAAGAGTTCGCCTGGTGTGAAACGGAGATGCGCAAAGCGTCGCGCGAGCTGGGGTTCGGCGACGACTGGCTCAAAGCGGTGGAGCACGTCAAGAGCCTCTACGTCCCACCCGGCCAGCAAACCGCGCTGATCCTCGAGCTTGCCGTGGAGGCGATCGACTATCTCAGAGAGCACAACCTGATCACGGTGCCGGCGCTCGCTCGCGATACGTGGCGCATGCGCATGATGACGCCCGAGCGGCAGCGCGTCAATCCGTTCTTCACCGGCGGCGAAGTCATCAGCGTCTCATATCCGACCGACGGCATGTCGCACGAACAGAAGCTGATGAGCATGCGCGGCAACAACATCCATTTCTCGCGGGCCACGGTGTTTCACGAGCTGATCCCGGGGCATCATCTGCAGCAGTTCATGTCGGCGCGTTACCGCCCGTATCGCAGCCTGTTCCACACGCCGTTCTGGGGTGAAGGCTGGGCCTTGTACTGGGAGATGCTGCTCTGGGATATGGGGTTCGCGAAGACGCCCGAGAACCGCGTCGGCATGCTGTTCTGGCGCATGCACCGCGCCGTTCGCATCATCTTCTCGCTGAACTTCCACCTCGAGAAGATGACGGCGCAGGAAGCGGTCGATTTTCTCGTCACGAAGGTCGGCCACGAGCGCGAGAACGCCGCTGCCGAGGTCCGGCGATCATTCGAAACCGATTATGCGCCTCTCTATCAGTGCGCGTATATGCTCGGCGGTCTGCAGTTTCGCGCGCTGCACAAGGAGGTCGTGGGCGCCGGCAGGATGAGCAATTGCGAATTTCACGACGCGATCCTGAAGCTGAACTCGATGCCGGTGGAGATGGTGCGTGCCAGCCTGACGGGGCAGAACGTCACGAAGGACTTCAGACCCAGCTGGAGATTTTACGGAGCAATTCAGCCATGAAAGTGAACTGGAAGGGAGTGTTCCCGGCGGCCACGACGCAGTTCGGGCCCGATGAGTCGCTCGCCACAGCCGCGAGCATGCGTCATTACGAGGCTATGGTCGGCGCGGGCATCGACGGCCTGATCGTGCTGGGAACAGTGGGCGAGAATACCTCGCTGGACTACGACGAGAAGCTCACGATGTTGCGGGCGACGCTCGAGACTGTGCGCGGCAGGATTCCGGTTCTCAGCGGCGTGGCCGAATACACAACGGCGCTCGCATGCCGTTACGTGCGCGACGCGGAGAAGATTGGCGTCGATGGCTTCATGGTGTTGCCGGCCATGGTCTACAAGTCGGACCCTCGCGAGACGATGACGCATTTTCGCGCGGTTGCCCGTTCCACGGGGTTGCCGATCATGTGTTACAACAACCCGGTCTCCTACGGCGTCGACATCACACCCGACATGTTTGTCGAGCTCGCGGACGAACAGAATCTGGTCGCGATCAAGGAGTCCTCCGAGAACGTCCGGCGCATCACCGATCTCGTGAACCTGCTGGGCGATCGTTACATCCTGTTCAACGGCGTCGACGATCTCGCCCTCGAGGCGTTCGTTCTCGGCGCGCAGGGCTGGGTGTCGGGCCTTGTGAACGCGTTCCCCGCGGAGAACCACGCGCTCTGGGAGATGCTGACGGCCGGCCGGCTCGATGCCGCGCGTGAGCTGTACCGCTGGTACACTCCGCTGCTGCATCTGGACACGCGCGTGAAGCTCGTGCAGTGTATTAAGCTTGCGGTCCAGGAGTGCGGATTGGGTTCGGAGATGGTGCGGCGCCCGCGCCTTCCGCTCGCGGGGGCGGAGCGCGACGAAGTGCTCAGCACGATTCGGGGCGCGATCGCGAGTCGCCCTGAGCTGCCGGCCACCGCCGTGGCCTGGCGTTGACAATGACAGCAACAGCCCGGCGGGTCGACGTGATCGATTCGCACACAGCGGGTGAACCGACGCGCATCGTGATCGCCGGCGCTCCCGATCTCGGCAGCGGCAGTATGGCGGACCGGCTCGCCCGCTTTCGCGAAACCTATGATGAGTTCCGCTCCGCCGTGGTCAACGAGCCGCGCGGGTCTGACGTTCTCGTCGGGGCCCTGCTCTGTGAACCCGCCGATCCCGGCGCAGCGGCGGGGGTGATCTTCTTTAACAATGTCGGATATCTGGGCATGTGCGGCCACGGAACCATCGGCCTGATCGTCACGCTCGCGCACATGGGCCGAATCGAGCCTGGCACGCACCGCGTCGAGACGCCGGTCGGAACCGTCAGCGCCACGCTGCATGAGTCCGGCGAGGTAACGGTCGAAAACGTCCCGAGCTATCGCCTGGCATCGGGCGTGCCGGTGAGGGTCGCGGGATATGGCGTGTTCACGGGTGATGTGGCGTGGGGCGGGAACTCGTTTTATCTCGTTGCCGAGCATGGGCAGGCGATTCGGTTCGAGAACATCGAAACACTGACGGATTGCACGTGGAAGATCCGTCAGGCACTCGCTGCCAGCGGAGTCACAGGTCGCGACGGGCAGGAGATCGATCACATCGAGCTGTTCGGCCCGCCAGAGCTTGCAGACGCTGATAGCAAGAACTTCGTCCTGTGCCCAGGCAAAGCGTACGATCGATCACCGTGCGGCACCGGAACGAGCGCGAAGCTCGCGTGTTTGGCTGCCGACGGAAGGCTCGCCGAGGGCAAGCCGTGGCGTCAGGAGAGCATCGTCGGAAGCATGTTCACCGGCAGCTATCGCCGGCTTGCCAATGGCTGCGTGCTGCCGTCGATTACGGGTTCAGCGTGGGTTAACTCGGAAGCGACCCTCATTCTCAATCCCGACGACCCGTTCTGCATGGGCATTCGGCGATGAGCGACACCGCCGATGCCATTGTAATCGGCGCCGGCATCGTCGGTGCGGCGTGCGCGGATGTACTCGCGAGCGAAGGGCTGCGGGTGCTCGTGGTGGACGCCGGCTGCGCAGGCGGCGGCGCGACGGCCGCGGGCATGGGCCACGTCGTCGTCATGGACGACTCGGAGCCGCAGTTCGCTCTCACGCGATTCTCTCGCGAACTCTGGCACCAGCTCGCGCCTTCTCTGCCTCGCTCCGTCGAGTGGGAGGCGCGTGGCACGCTCTGGATAGCGGCCGACGAACAAGAGATGGCGGAGGTTCGTCGCAAGCACGACTTCTGCACCGCGCGCGGAGTGCGGGCGACGATGCTCGACACTCGTGAACTGGCCGAAGCTGAACCAAACCTGCGTGACGGGCTCGCGGGCGCGCTGCTCGTCCCCGATGACGTGGTGCTCTACGCGCCCTGCGCCGCGGCGTGGCTTGTCGAGCATGCGTGCAACCGCGGCGCCGTATTCCGCAGCGGGATTCGTGTGACCGCGATCGAGCCCGGTGCGGTTCGCCTCGCCGACGGCTCCCGTGTCTCCGCCGCCGCTATTGTCTGCGCGACCGCAATCTGGGCGGTCGAACTGTTTCCTGAGCTGCCGGTGCGACCGCGCAAGGGCCACCTTGCCATCGCCGATCGTTATCCGGGTTTCGTTCATCATCAGCTCGTTGAGCTCGGGTACCTCAGGAGTGCGCACGGCGCCGCGAACGAATCGGTCGCGTTCAACGTGCAGCCTCGCGCGACAGGCCAGTTGCTGATCGGCTCTTCACGCCAGTTCGACGTCACGCATTCCGAGGTCGATTCGCTGGTGTTGCGACGTATGCTCGCGCGTTCGATCGAATATATGCCGGCCATCGCCGGCCTCTCGATCATTCGCGTCTGGACAGGTCTTCGTGCCGCTACGCCCGACCACCTTCCGATCATCGGACCCATGCCGGGATACCAACGCGTTTATGTCGCCACCGGGCACGAAGGCCTGGGGATCACGATGGCTCTCGGCACGGCACAGCTGATCGCCGCTTGTGTCACCGACCGCGCGCCGGCGATTCCGCTCGCGCCCTACTCAGCCGAGCGTGTCGTTCAGGAGAC
>DASSSG010000076.1:0-6311 GCA_035708545.1 Bryobacteraceae bacterium
GGCCCATCTCGCCCCACCGCGCGATTCTGCGCCCTGCGCGCAAACTCGGAACTGGGAGGTTCGCATGCCCTCTGATCGACAACTCAAAGCAAATCGCCGCAACGCCGCTCTCGGCGGCCCGAAAACCGAAGCCGGACGCGCCGCCGTCTGCCTGAACGCGCTGAAACATGGATGCACCGCTGCCACGCTCGTGCTCCCCGGCGAAGACGCCGAAGCTCTGAAACAACTTCGCGAGGATTTGTTTGACGAGTATCGGCCCGCATCCCCCACCGAGCAGCTCCTCTTCGACGAATTCGTCCGCTGCTCCTGGCTTCTTCTTCGCCTCCGCCGCGTCGAAACCGAAATGTGGACCGGCCACATTATCGGCATGCGCACCCGACAGGCCGAGAGTCGCGACGTCACGCAGCAGGAGGCTGATCGCGCGCTCGCCGCGACCCTCGCCGAAAATCCCGCGAGCCACTTCGTGAACTACTTCCGATACGAGCGGATGATCACGCGCAACTTCTATCGCGCTCTCGATAAGCTCGAAGCCGTCCAGCGCGCCCGCCGCCGCGCCCAGCCTCTCCCGGCCGCCGTCCCCGACCCGGCACCCGCGCCCGAACCGGTATCGGCCGCGCCGCTCCCGCCGCCGCGGCATTCAGAACGCCGCCCGCAACCGCCGCCCGAGCTGTCCGGAAATGGGATTGGGACTGTTTCGCCGCTTCGCCAGACCGGCCCCGGCACACCTCCCGACTCAGCTCCCAACAACACCGATCCGGAGTCGCAGGCCGCATGAGCAGGGAACGTTAGAATGAATACGAACACCCCACCCCGGAGGAGCTCCCTATTGAACCCTGCTCTGCTCGCCCTGGAGGACGGCACCGTCTTCGAGGGCCGCAGCTTTGGTGCGCGCACAGAACGGACCGGTGAAGTCGTCTTCAACACCGCCATCACCGGCTACCAGGAGATCTTTACCGATCCCTCTTATTCCGGGCAGATTGTCGTCCTGACGAACCCGCAGATCGGCAACTACGGCGCGAACGCCGACGACTGCGAAGCGGCTCAGCCCTGGATCGAGGGGCTCGTCGTCCGCGAGTTCTCGCCGCTTGCGAGCAACTGGCGCTCCCAGGAGGAGGCCGAGCACTTTCTCGCGCACAATGATATTCCGGTCGCGGCTGAAATCGACACACGCGCGCTCGTTCGCCATCTCCGCAGCCGCGGTGTCATGCGCGGAGTGCTCAGCACCACCTCAGCGGACGCGAAAGAGCTGGTCGACAAAGCCCGCCACGCTCCGTCGATGGCCGGTCTCGATCTCGCGACACGCGTCACCACTCCCGAACGGTACGAATGGGCCGCCGGTGTCTCGCCCTGCTCGCCCTCTGACGTTATCCCCGACCCCGGCCCCGTGCGGCACCACGTCGTCGCTTATGACTTCGGCATCAAGCGCAACATTCTCCGCCGCCTCGTGCACGCGGGCGCGCACGTCACCGTCGTTCCCGCGCACACGCCTGCCGAGGACGTGCTCGCCCTCAAACCGGACGGCGTGTTCCTCTCCAACGGCCCCGGCGATCCCGAGCCGCTCCATTACCAGCAGGAACAGGTCCGAAAGCTGATCGGCAAGACCCCGATCTTCGGCATCTGCCTCGGCCAGCAGATTCTCGGTCTCGCCGTCGGCGGCCGCACCTACAAGTTGAAATTCGGCCATCGCGGAGCCAACCACCCGGTTCTCAATCGCATCACCAATAAAGTCGAAATCACCTCGCACAATCACGGCTTCGCCGTCGATCCAGAGTCGCTCAATCCCGCCGAAGTCGAGCTGACCCACATCAACCTGAACGACAACACGCTCGAAGGCTTCCGCCTCCGCAACCACCCGGTGTTCTGCGTCCAGTACCACCCCGAAGCCGCCCCCGGCCCCCACGACTCCCACTATCTGTTCGACCAGTTCGCAAGAACCATGGACGAATTCCGTGGGGCAGATTGTCAATCCGCGCGCCGATCGGCAACCGGCGCTTCCGAAGAGGCCCCCCGCTGATGCCACGCCGCGACGACCTCCACCGCATCCTGATCGTCGGCTCCGGCCCCATTGTCATCGGCCAGGCCTGCGAGTTCGACTATTCCGGCGTGCAGGCCTGCAAGTCACTCCGCAGCGACGGCTATGAAGTGGTCCTCATCAACTCGAACCCGGCGACCATCATGACCGACCCCGAGATGGCCGACCGCACCTATGTCGAACCGCTCAGCCTCGAGTTCGCCGAGGAAGTCATCCGCCGCGAGCGCCCCGACGCGCTCCTGTCCACGGTGGGGGGCCAAACGGGTCTGAATCTTTCGGTCGCTCTGGCCGAAGCCGGCGTCCTCGAACGCTATGGCGTAGAGCTCATCGGCGCAAATATCGAAGCCATCAAGAAAGCCGAAGATCGCCTCCTGTTCAAGGACGCGATGATGAAGATCGGACTCGAGTCAGCGCGCTCCCAGCTCGTCAACTCCGTGGACGCGGGCGGCGAATTCGCCGGCAAAAACGGCTACCCCGTCATTCTCCGTCCGAGCTTCACCCTTGGCGGCACCGGCGGCGGCATCGCCTACAACCGCGAGGAGCTCGAGGAGATTCTCGAACGCGGCCTCGATCTCTCGCCCGTTCACGAATGCCTCGTCGAGGAGAGCCTCCTCGGCTGGAAAGAATTCGAGCTCGAGGTCATGCGCGACCTTGCCGACAACGCGATCATCATCTGCTCGATCGAGAACTTCGATCCCATGGGCGTCCACACCGGTGACTCGATCACCGTCGCCCCCGCACAGACGCTTACAGATCGCGAGTATCAGATGATGCGCGACGCCGCCATCGGCTGCCTGCGCGAGATCGGCGTTGACACCGGCGGCTCAAATGTCCAGTTCGCCCTCAACCCTGAATCAGGCCGCATGGTCATAATCGAGATGAACCCGCGCGTCTCCCGCTCCTCGGCACTCGCCTCCAAGGCCACAGGTTTTCCGATTGCCAAGATCGCGGCCAGACTCGCCGTCGGCTACCGCCTCGATGAGATCCGGAACGACATCACGCGCGTCACCCCCGCCTGCTTCGAGCCGACCCTCGACTACGTGGTCGTGAAGATCCCGCGCTGGCAGTTCGAAAAGTTCCCCGGCGCCGAGCCTGTCCTCGGCACACAAATGAAATCCGTTGGTGAGGTCATGTCCATCGGCCGGACGTTCAAGCAGGCGCTCGGCAAGGGCATGCGTAGTCTCGAGACCGGCAAGTCTTCCGCATCCGTCACCTGGGACGAGGCGCTGCTGCCGAAACGCCTCATCACTCCCAATCCCGAGCGCCTCGGCTATCTCCGTTTCGCGCTCCAGCGGAGCATGAGCCTCGACGAGCTGCACGATATGACCGCGATCGATCCCTGGTTCCTGCGCCAGGTCAGGGAGATGGTCGATCTCGAAGCGAGCATCCAGGGCCGGCAGCTCGACGAGCTGAGCGCCGCCGATCTGCTGCGCCTCAAGCGCGACGGCATCAGCGACAACGCCATCGCCCGCGCCACGGACACCGGCATGCTTGCCGTGCGCGCGCGCCGAAAAGCGCTGGGTGTGCGCGCCGTCTTCAATCGCGTCGATACCTGCGCCGCGGAATTCGAAAGCTTCACACCCTATCTCTACTCGAGTTATGAGAGCGAGGACGAAGCCGCGCCGCAACCCGGCAGGAAGGTCATCATCCTCGGCAGCGGCCCCAACCGCATCGGCCAGGGGCTGGAGTTCGACTATTGCTGCTGCCATGCCTCGTTCGCCCTGCAGGATTTCGGCGTCGAGTCGATCATGATTAACTGCAACCCGGAAACTGTCTCGACCGATTACGACACCAGCGATCGTCTCTATTTCGAGCCGCTCACGCTCGAAGAAGTGCTGAACATCGTCGATGTCGAGCGCCCCGACGGCGTCATCGTGCAGTTCGGCGGGCAGACACCGCTTACGCTCGCGCTGCCGTTGAAGAAGCTCGGCGTCCCGATCATCGGCACCGATCCCGAATCGATCGATCTGGCCGAAGACCGCAAGCTCTTCGGCGCGCTGCTCGACCGCCTCGGCATTCCCTCGCCGCCGAACGGGACGGCCACAAGCGAGGACGAAGCCGTCGCTGTCGCCCGCCGGCTGGGCTTCCCCGTCCTGGTGCGCCCGAGCTACGTCCTCGGCGGACGCGCGATGACCATCGCGTACGACGACGACACAGTCCGCCGTTACATGCGGGAGGCCGTTGTCTTCTCCCAGGACCGGCCCGTTCTCATTGATCGCTTCCTCGAAGATGCCACCGAAGTCGACGTCGACGCGCTTTGCGATGGCGAGAACGTGCTGATCGCCGGCATCATGGAGCACATCGAAGAGGCCGGAGTGCACTCCGGCGACAGCTCCTGCGTCCTGCCCGCGATCGCGCTGGGCCTGCGCGAGCTCCAGGCCATCCGCCGCTACACGCGCGAGCTCGCCCTCGCCCTGCGCGTTATCGGTCTGATGAACGTGCAGTATGCCATCAAGGATGGCGCCGTCTACGTGCTCGAGGTGAACCCGCGAGCCTCGCGCACCATCCCTTACGTCAGCAAGGCAACCGGCGTGCCGCTGCCGAAGATCGCAGTCGGCCTGATGCTCGGGCGCAGTCTCGCCGACTTCGCCGATCTCTATGCCGGCCGCGTAGACAACGACTCGGACGTGGCCGTGCTCCGCGTGCCGAAATACTTCGTCAAGTCCCCCGTATTCCCCTTCAGCAAATTCCCGGGTGTCGACCCTGCGCTCGGTCCCGAGATGCGCTCTACCGGCGAGGTCATGGGCGTGGGGGAGAACTTCGGCGAGGCGTTCGCGAAGGCGCAGCTGAGCGCCGGCACTCCGCTGCCGGACAAGGGCACCGTCTTCATCAGCGTCAATGATCGCCACAAAGGCGACGCCGTCGACATCGCGCGCCGCTTCGTAGAGTTTGGGTTCCGGATCGCGGCGACGCGCGGTACCGCCGCCGTGCTGAAACACGCGAACGTGCCTTGTCGCACCGTCCTCAAAGTCAACGAGGGCCGGCCTAATCCCGTCGACCTCCTGAAAGCGGGGTCGCTGCAACTCCTCATCTACACGTCAACGGGCGCGCACTCGTTCCCTGACGAGCAGGAACTGCGCCGCGCCGCCGTCGCCCACCGCATCCCCTGCATCACCACTATCAGCGCCGCGAAAGCGGCAGCCGAAGCTGTCGCATCCCGCAACCGCGATCCCATTCGAGTCTGGAGCCTTCAGGAGATTCACAGCAATGCCACTGAGCCAATCGTTTCTTCCGGAGTTCGGGCAGGAGATGGCCAACACGCGAAAGGTGCTTGAGCGTGCGCCCGATGACAAGCTCGGCTGGAAGCCGCACCCCAAATCCGGCACCATGGCCTGGCTCGGCGGACACCTCGCGAACCTGCCGTCCTGGGCCACGATAACGGTCAACCAGGACTCGTTCGATGTCGCGGCACCCTTCGAGCGGCCGGCGGAGCCGGCCTCAACGCGCCAGATTCTCGAGCTGTTCGATAAGAACGTCGCCGCCGCGCGCGATGCGATCGCCGGCGCCACGGACAAGCGGCTCATGGCTCCCTGGTCGCTGAAGAACGGCAGCCAGGTCATCTTCACGATGCCGCGCATCGCCGTGCTGCGCTCCATGGTCATGAACCATCTCATTCATCATCGGGGGCAGTTCACGATCTATCTCCGCCTCAACGACGTGCCGGTCCCCGGCCTCTACGGTCCGTCGGCGGATGAGAGGTGACTTCGCGATGCGCAGCTGCGTGCGGCTGATCAGCCGCTGCCACACGGATTCCGGATCGGGATCGAAGATCATCCTCGCGTCGCCCGGCATCACATGCCAGGCCTGAGCCAACAGCTCGCGGTCGAGCTGGCCCGGTGCCCAGCCGCAGTAGCCGAAGTAAACGCGGATCGCGTCATTTCCCGTCAGTGCGCGCTGCAGCGCTGCCCGGCTGGTCACGACGTAGACATTGTCCAGCAGCGGCCGGCTGTCGTCGGGCTTTGTGCGCGAGCGGATCAGCGCGCGCAGACCGGTGCGCGCCACCGGTCCGCCCGCATACACCGGGTCCTTCCTGCGCCTGGCTTCGTCGAGATCGATCACCGCGGACAACGGCTTGTCGGTCGCCCGGTTGATCACGAGACCGCCGGTGCCGGTTTTGTCGTGATGCAGAATGAGCACGACCGTCTCCGCGAAGTTCGGATCCGACAACTGCCGGCTGGCAACCAGAAACTTGCCCGGCGTGATCTCCGCGATCCGCGACTGTGCCTGCGCGCTGGCGCTGAGTATCGCGAGGGCCGCCCACTGCGATATCTTCACCGTG
>DASSSG010000077.1:0-7935 GCA_035708545.1 Bryobacteraceae bacterium
CCGACCGAACACGTGCGGCAGATACTCCGAGTTGAGCTTCAAACGAGCAGTAACTGCACGTGCCGACTCGTTCGTAAGGGCCAGATATACCTTGCCATTGCCATAACCGGCCACATAGTTGAGCTGCGGGCTGTCAGCCGAAAGCAGCCGGCGCGGCGTCCACAGCCGCACGCCTTTGTCGCCATAGAAGGTCCCGTCGCGATCTCCATAAACTCTGCTCTGAAGATACGCGTAACCGGGCGCATAACGCGATGGAAAGTCGATCTGCCTGCCGGAACGAATGATTACGTCGGAAATCAGGTAATCGAACAACAGTGCGATGTGCGGCCAGACGTGGTTGTAGTAGACCTGATTGTAAGTGAACTCCTCAAATCGTCGATACGGGTAATCGGCTCGCGCGTACACATCGCTGTATGCTGCGTTGATATCGTAGCCTGGGTAGTTCTTGTAGCGCCCGATTATGGCTGAGCGGCCGATGGCGCGCAGGAACGGATCGTCGGTTGCATTCCCGATGCGAAGCAGCCAGGCAGCGTGATGCGCGAGGAATATGGCGGGGTTTTGTTCCCACGTGGTGGAAGCCTCCGAAGTCAGCCCGATCTGCGACATCCGCCATGCCGGCAGAGTCCGCTCGGGTGTGCGCATCGGTATCGTGCGGCCGCCGTAGCGCCAGCCCAGAGGCGCCACTCCGCCTTTGTCCACCGTAATGTTGCCGTCCGGGACGGTCGGATAAAGCCAGCAGAAGGAAGCGTAGCGCCTGGCGCCGATCGCAGCTGCCTGCAGATACCGTTTGTCGCCGGTTTCTTCGTATAGCTCGTATAAATCCACATACTTCGGCGCAAAGTCGGTCCAGAACTGCCCGCCGGTGAGGATGCGCGCATCGCTGAAGTCCGTCTGAGGGGTTTCAATGCGAACACGTATGTAGTCATCCGCAAGGCGCCTGGCGTCGGTCAGGTATCTCTGCTCACCGGTGAGCCGGAACAGCGCGAGGTTGTGCTGAAACGTGTTCGGCTCACTAACCATTTCCAGATTCAGCGTCCTCGGCTTGTTCGCGATCGCGATCGCAGTGTCGCGGAAGACCGGGCTGCGGGCCATCGTCATGTGATAAAGGCCTGCGAGCTCACCAAGTTCCGCGCTCGGCCCATCCATGTTGTGCGAAGCGCCCTGGCCGCGGATCTCCGCCGCAACGGAGTACAGGTATTTCTGTCGCGACATAAGATATTCGGCCATGGGCAGCGCGCGGCGGCGATAGATTCCGGCATCATCCTGGATCAGTGCCGCCGCGAGCGGATGCAGTGCGGAGACGACCTTCACTGTTCCCGTAACATCGCTGGCGTAATCGAAGCCCTTCAGATCGGCATTCCATCCCGAGTAGTGATCGTCCATCGCATAATCGACCATGTTGTCAATGGTCGTGTTCAGCGACACCTCCGTGTTCTCACGAAAATCGCGGAACCGGAACAGGGACGTAGCTATATGCCGAAAGGCGGAATACCAGTCGCCCGGCGAGAGAACCGGGCGGAGGCGAAACTCGAACGGCTGCCCCGCCCGCATCAGCGATCCGGCCTTGCCGAACAACGGTGCGAAGATCATTGGCTGCGCCTTGCCCGCGCGGTTGCGCAGCATAACGCCGAAGCGCGAGTTATCGACAGTCGCGATGCGGTATGGGATCTCGGCCGGATCGACACTGAGCGCGGTGACGGAGCCCTGCGATTCGACCAGTGTCGCCGGCAGCGATGTGCTGGCCTCCGGAGTCAGCAATGGCGCGCGCGGAAAGCGCTTTTCCTGCCAGACGAGCGGCTGCCAGAAGCCGGTTGCCGCCGTGGGATCGGTTTCCGGAGCACCTGTATATCCGATGGTGTAATAGCCGGCCTGCTTCGGCGTGAATCGGAAGCGCAGCACCGGTTCCGCGCCGCCAGCGGCCGGCGACACGTCTGCTTCGAGGCCAAACAGCGGGTGGTCCGCAAATCGCCACCGGATGACGCCGTTTGCGCCGGCAGCCGTTGTCGCCCGCGCGACATAAACGTCGCCTGCATCGAACAGCACTTCGTGGAGCTGATTCGACCCAGGCTTGCGCCACGCCGGCAGCCTGTACCCTTCGGGATCGTTCATCTGCTTGCGCTCGAGCGGATCGGGGAAAGACCGCGTCAGCGTCATGCGCGGATCGTCTTTCGCATAGACGATCGTGAATTCCCCGCGGAATTCTGCGCGGAGCCGGCCGCGCGCGACCTCCACCGAACCATCTGCAGCCGCGCGTATGCTATACGGCTGAGCGGCGGCACAAACCGCGCTGACGAGAAGAAGAACGTACTTCATCGGATAGTCGCTTTCAGAGTCACTCCCAGGCCCGGTTCTTCCGGCAAACACCAGTGTGCGTTTGCCATCGAAAGCGGAGTCTCGAGCCATTGATTCGCGGTTTCGAGCACCGCCGGGTTGAACTCGAGATACGGGCACCGAGCCGCCGCCGCAAAGTGGATCGCGGCTGCGATCTGGGGTCCCATCGCGATGCTCACGTGCGGGATCACGGTCACGCCGCGTGCGCGAGCCTCGGCGGCTATGGCGAGTGCCCCGGTGATACCGGTGCGGCCGAGATCGGGCTGCACGATGTCCAGCAGGTTGCGCTCGAAGAACGGCGCGAGCTCGAAAGTGGTGCGGTAACTTTCGCCGAGCGCAACGCTCACGCGAGATGCGGCACGAAGACGTGCGTGCGCCTCGATCAACTCAGGATAGAAGGGACATTCAAGAAACCACGCGTGACGAGCGGTCAGCTCGCGCGCGAGCCCGACGGCTTCATCCGGCTCCAGTCGCCATAGCGCATCAAGAGCAACGGAAAAACGGGAAGCAAGCGAGTCGATCGTCTTCAGGGCATCGTCAACCGAAGCGGAGAGATAGATCTTCAGATGATCGAAGCCGCGGTCGGAGTACGCGAGCGCGCCCGCAGCAGAACCTCCCGGCAAGCCGCTCAGATAAGCGGTGACCGGAGCAGACCCGTTGCCGATGAGCGCGTGGACTGGCTTCCGCTGGAGCTTCCCGGCCACATCCCAGAGTGCGAGGTCCACACCGGCAATAGCATCAAGCATGAAACCGCCGGTCTGCCCGCGTACACGCATGGCAGAATACATGAGGCGCCACAGCCGCTCGATTCCGTCGCGCGTCGGCTCGAATTCCGCATTCTCCAGAGCGGCCGTGAGAATGTGCTCCACGATGGTGCAAGCCACCTCTGGTGCGACAGGCGCCTGCGCCTCACCCCATCCTTCCGACCCGTCGTCGAGAATCACGCGAACTAGTGCTGTCTCGAAGCCGGTCGAGTACAGGCAGGGGTACGACTCGGACCAGCGGTATTGAGAGGTGCCGGCGCGCAGTGCCGTCGGCGATCCTGCCATTCCGGTGGTCCGGTTCAGATCGCGCGGCAGCCGGACAGCAGAGGCCTCAATTCGAGCGATTCGCACCGGGAATCACTCCTGCCAGCGTCGCGCTATGCTGGCGCCGCCGTCAATCACGTACGTTGCTCCGGTAATCCAGGAAGCCTCGGATGATGCCAGGAAGAGAATCAGGTTGGCGACGTCGTCTGGTGTGCCAAGCCGCCCGAGCGGATGCCGGCGAATGTTCAGCTCACGTGCCATTGCCGGGTCCGGCTGGCGATCGAACGCGGCCTGCAGCATCGGAGTGTCGACCGAGGCTGGGCAAACGCAGTTTACGCGAATGCGATCTGACGCGAGTTCGAGCGCGAGCGTGCGCGTGAGCGTAATCAGAGCTCCTTTCGAAGCAGAGTAGGAAGACATGCCGGGCGCTCCCACGATGCCCGTGATCGAGGACACGAGCACGAAGGCGCCATGCCTGCGCGTGCGCATCGCCGGTGCGAACTGCTGCGCGAGCGCCGCGACGCTCCAGACGTTCGCGTTCATGATGCGTGCGAACTGACCGGGATCGGCTGACATAGTGTCAGCCAATTCCGTGACTGCGGCACTGTGAACGATGACGCCAGGTGTACCGAGCTCCGCGGTAATCCGCGCGGCGGCGGCCGCAATCTCCTCCGGCTTCTGAAGATCGCAGACGATCGGAAGGTCGGCGAGCGCTGATATCCTGAGATCGAGCCCGGCAACGCGGGCTCCTTCCGCCCGAAAGCGGCGGCAGACTGCCGCGCCGATGCCGCCAGCGCCACCGGTGATGACGGCTATCTCACCGCCAAGGCGCATCCGATCCATTCCCGGAGGAACTTCAGTTCCGCGATGCTTTCAGGCGGCAGCGACACGGTGGGATGCCTGACGAATGCGCTGCGAATAATGCCTTTGGCGACAAGATCGTGCTTCATGGCTGAAACACCCATCCCCGGCTGCAGTTCGAAACGAATCAGGGGAAGCGCGCGCGCGAAGATCTCCCACGCGTCGCCGATTCGACGGTCGCGGAGCAGATTCCAGATCGCGACGTATGTGTCTGCCATGTCGCTGCCCGGCATCACGCCGGCCGATCCGCGCTGCACCTCTTCGATGAAGAATTGTCCGTTCAGTCCACCAAAGACGATGAGACCATCACCGGCCAACCTGCGAATCTCGGAAATTTTGGGGGCCGTCGGGGGAGCCTCGACCTTCACCAGCTGCACATGCGGTATTTCGCGGTGCAGACGAGCGAGGAGCGCCGCCGGCATGGCGACCTGCGTCATGAGCGGTGCGTCCTGCACCATGATCGGAATGCGAACCGCATTCCCGATCTCGCTGAAATAGTGAAGCAAGCCGTCGGCGTCCGTCTTCAGAAAGTATGGCGGGAGCACCATCAGCGCGTCGGCACCGAGATCCTCTGCTTCCCGGCTCGCTTCCACGGCCGCGTATGTTCCGTTTGCCCCGCTGCTGACGACGAGCGGCACACGCCCGGCGACGTGCTTTGCGATTTCCTGATGGAGACTGCGCCGTTCGCCGGCCGTCAGTGCGTATCCTTCGCTGGCATTGCCGAAGAGACCGAGGCCGTGAGCCCCCTGCTCGAGCAGGTAATCGACGAGCCGGAGCTGGCTGTGAACGTCGAGAGTCCCATCGTTGAGGAAGGTCGTGGCGAGAACCGGGAAGACACCGGCGAGCCGGACGGCAGGTCGGGAATCGGCCATCTGTCATGCTTCGCCGCCGCGGGGTGGAAAACACACCGCTATGGGTCGGGACGCAACGGGAAAGCACAATCATTCTCGCACAGGAGGTATCTGAAGTCAACTATCTGAAATTTCAGATACGAGAGATGCCGGTCCCGGTACTCATTCACCAGGCACGACATTCTGCGCCAACGTGTCGCTCGAGATCGCCAACCCGATCCAGCTTCAGCCGCTCGCACTCGAGTTTCCGCGGCTGCGCATGGGTGATCGCGCACATGGGACGTCCGTGGATCGCCGAAACGCTGGTGCTGATCCGCAAGAACCGGAATCTCTACGCCGACATATCGGCGCTCTACTACCGGCGCCTGGCAGTTCTACAACGCGCTGGTGCTGGCGATGGAGTACGGCGTTCTCGACCGGCTGCTGTTCGGATCCGACTACCCGTTCACAACGCCCGCGAGCACGATCGAGGCGCTTCACAAGGTGAATCATATGGTGGATGGAACAAACCTGCCGCGCATTCCCGAGGCCGCCATCGAGAAGATGATCCACCGCGACACGCTGGACTTACTCGGCGTATGAACCGCCGCGATGTTCTGAAAGCGGCAGCACTCGCGCCCGCGTTCGCCGGGGCGCAGGCGCAGGAACGCAGTGCCACGCTGCGCCTGTCGTTCGACAAGAGCCTTGGCGAGACGCGGATCGAACGCATAGCGCTCGGCCAGGGCGGCCTGTCGCCTGACCCGATGTGGGACGACCGCGCCAGAGAGATTCGCGCGCTTCGTCCCGCGATGATGCGGCTGTTCGTGCAGGAGTACTTCGATTTGCTGCCCGAGAAGGGCAGGTATCACTTCACGACGCTCGACCGCTCGGTCGACTCATCCGCAGCACCGGCGCGACTCCGCTGCTGAGCATCAACTCTAAGCCGAGAGTGCTGTTTCCCGTGGTCGATCGGGACGTCGTCGAGCCCGAAGACTACGGAGCGTGGGAAGAACTGATCTACAGGACCGTCCGCCATTACAAGGATCGCGGCTCGAACGTGGGCTACTGGGAGGTCGGCAACGAGGTCGATATCGGCGAGGATGGCGGCTGTCCTTACCGCTTCAAACCCGACAGCTACGTTCGCTATTACGAGCACACCGTCAAAGCCGTGCTGGGGGAGGACCCGCAGGCGCGCGTCGGCGGACCGGCGCTCGCCAGCGTGCGCTCGCCGATTCTGGCCGCGCTGCTCGAGGCGTGCGACTCGCGGAAGATCCCGATGCACTTCATCTCCTGGCACATGTACAATAGCGAGCCGCTGAACATTGTGTATGTACAGGGTCAGGAGGACAAGGCCGACATCGATGAGACCTCAGCCCGTGGCTTCAATTACGCGACGATCCTGCACGTGCAGAACTTCGCAGACCGCATGCGAACACGGAAGACGCCCACGGCGCTCATGTCGATCGCGTTTCAGGCAGCTTTAGTAGTTCAACTCGCCAATCTGTCGCTGAAGTCGGGCCGGCGCATGAAATAGAATTCTGCGCACCAGAAGGTCGAAGTATGAGCCGCATCTGAGGTTCATCTAATTCGGCCACCTCAGATGTCTGCGGAGGAACTTGAACGTGCCCACGCCATGGATGGTGTGCGGTCCGTCGAAGAACTCAATCTCGGCCCGATCAGGCATTTTCATGATGCTCGCATAGAACCGGCGAACTTTCGCGAATTCATAAGCAACCCATTCGTCGGGAGCCACACCGTCACGATGGCCGCGCTCCACCATGAACGGCCGCGGCACCATCAGGTTCGCCAGGTCGGAGTAATTGGCAACATTCGCGAAGTCGAACTCGATCATGTCGTACTCCCCCGTCAGCAAATAACTGTACGGGGAGTCGACCCTCGTGTTCTTCCACACCCATTCGTTGAAGTCCGCTGAGCAGATCGAAACAGCATACTGATCCAGCAGCTGCGGCACCCGGACCGCCGTCTTTCCTCCGTAGGAGAGTCCATAAAACCCGATGCGCTGCGGGTCAACAAACGGAAGACCACCCAGCCACTCGAGCGTTCGCTGATGTTGCCCGAGGATGAACGAAAACAGCGCCAGCTTGAGCGGGTGAGCTTTGCGCTGGATCAAACGAAAGCGATCCTGCCCGATATACGGGTTCTGCGGCGAATAAGTAACAAAGCCTTCCTCGGCGAGCCGAACTGCATAGCGATGATACGCGGGGTGGTCGACTCCGGGGTCTGAAACATCGCGCGGACGTCCCTCGAGACCGTGCTGACATACGACAACCGGGCGACGCTCGCCCGGCTTGAGATCGTTCGGAACCAGCAATATTCCCGTCGCGATGACGCCTGGCCAAACGTCAAGCACAACCTCGTATCCGCGGAACTTCGGTTCATCGAAAATGAGCCGCGAGCGTGGATTCGCGGGTACACTCGGGGGCGGCATGCGCCCGATCACTTCCGTCCAAATATAGTCCCGGTGCCATTTGGTCGATGCAATCCAGCGCTCGGGTGAGGACGTGTCGGCTTTGGACCAGAACTGCTCCCGTTTGCGCTCCGATGCCCTCACAAGCTTCTGCGTGTACGCGACCAGTTCTTCAAACTGGCCTTGCATCCGTTTCGCTGGATCCGACGGGGCTCGAAGCGCGTCCGGTGCTCCCCTTGCGGGCCGCAGGCCCGCCTTGACGCCGCCCAGCCGAAGCAGCGACTCGAGGGCACTCTCGGAATGAGGCGGTCCAGTGCCGTCACCGCTCAAAACGAGACGAAACTTATCTGTAGCATTCAAGCGAGCAAACCAGCGCCGTGCGCGATCCACCTCGCCTCGCACAGATGACAAGGGTGGAGTATTCAGGGTGCCGTTCGGTGTAGCTCCGCGGCGCTTA
>DASSSG010000078.1:0-2727 GCA_035708545.1 Bryobacteraceae bacterium
ACGTTCGCCAGGCAGCTCGGCGTAGATTACGTCAGCATCCCGACCGCCGGCGGAACGTACGAGATCTTCGCCAGCCATAAGCAGCGCGTCGAAGCCGCGGGCCTGAAGATAGCGAACATCGGCAACTCAAATGTCCACAACATGCCGGAGGTGACGCTCAACCTCCCCGGCCGCGATCAGAAAATCGAAGAGTACAAGCAGTACCTCCGCGATCTCGGGCGTGCCGGCATCTACTACACTACCTACGCTCATATGGGCAACGGCATCTGGAGCTCCGAGCGCGAGACCACTCGCGGCGGCGCGCCGGCCCGCGCTTTCCATCAGAACAACGCGAAGGGTTACTGGGTTGGCAAGGTTTTCGAGGGCCCGCTCACCCATGGCCGCCGGTTCACGAAAGAAGAACTCTGGGACAACTACACGTATTTCATAAAGCAGGTTGTTCCCGTTGCCGAAGAAGCCGGCGTGCGCATCGGCATCCACCCCGACGACCCGCCCGTCCCCGAGCTCGGCGGCGTCCCGCGTCATATCTTCGGTAACTTTGACGGCTATGTCCGAGCGTTACAGATCGCCAACAGCCCCAACGTGGGGGTCTGTCTCTGCCTCGGAACCTGGATGGAAGGGGGCACCCTGATGGGTCGCGACATTTACGGCGCAATCCGCGAGTTCGCGCGCATGGGCAAGCTGTGGAAGATTCACTTCCGCAACGTCAGCGCGCCGGTGCCGGACTTTGTCGAGACCTTCGTCGATAACGGATACAGCGACATGCGAAAAGCCATGCGCACGCTGGTGGACGTCGACTTTCGCGGGATCCTGATCGCCGATCACGTGCCACAGATGGTCGGCGGGGGCCGTGCCGGCTGGGCGTATTCGATCGGCTATATCAAAGCGCTGTATGATTCGGCCCGCGACGAGCGGCGCCAGTCGCCCAGCCGAAAGACCTGAGCTTGTTCCATGCTCGCCTGATCCAGCCTCTCGGCCGTGCTGCGTCAGGCCGCGCATGCAGCGAGCGTGCCGCGCGCCAGGCATCCAGTTCAGACCGGAAGGCGTAAACCGATCCGCGTTTGTCGGCTACCAGCCGGTGAATCGGCAGAGCCGCCGTTCGCTCCCATCGCTGCACCGTTCTGCTGCTTCGTCCGAGATAGCTGCTGATCTCTTTCCACGATTCGAGTCGCTCGGGTGTGTCGCCCACGTCACCTCGTTTCTCGCGTGGTCCCCTCCACAGGTCATATGACGACGCAAAACGACATTCGTTAACGTGTCGTCTGATGTCGCGCTGTCTTCCCGCGATTCGACCGTATTTGCTCGCATGAAGACCGCGCGACTTTTGCCGCTGTTCCTCGTAATAACATCTGTCGCCTCCGGCGCAGGCTGGGCGGAACTGGTGCGCCGCGGCTCTGAGCTGGCAGCCGCCGGCGATCTCGCGGGAGCACGCGAAGCGTTTCGGCGCGCGCTGGCTGGTGATGACGCACGTGTCGTGCCGGCGGAAGCGCTGGCCACCGTGTGGAGTGACATCGGGGTGCTGTCACATCGACTGGAAGCATTCCACGATGCGCTCGCCGCGTACGGTCGCGCCCGGCACATTATCGAGCAGGCATTCGGTCCTGACGACTGGCGGCTGATCGGTGTTCTGCTGAATGCGGCCACCGCATACCTCGACCAGGCGCGGTTCGCCGAAGCCGATCGCAGCTCCGCCAGAGCTGAATCGATTCTCGACGCACAACCTGCTCGTGACAAGTGGCTGCTCATGCGCTGCCGGATCGTTCGTGCCGGTGTCCTCATGGGCCGTGGAGAGGCCGCCAGAGCTGCGGCTCTGCTGCAGGATGCGCTCAGCGCCGCCGGCGCGTCGCCAGACCGTGCTGTCGAGGCAGCCGCGATCCTGAACAATCTGGCGGTCATCAGCGCGCATCGCAGCGACTGGACAGCGGCTCGGATGTACGTGGAGCGTTCCGTGGCGCTGGTGGAAGCGGCCGGGCCGGTCAACGATACCGAACTCATCCGTCCTCTGCTGAATGCTGCGCACGTCGCGACCATGCAGCGCCGCCACGCCGATGCCGTCGCAGTCCTGGCGCGCGCGCTGGCCATCACAGACGCGCAGCCAGGAATCGGGGCCGCGGTCCGGGCGCACATTCTCAACGGTTACGCAGCCGCCCTGCGGAATGTTGGCCGAAAAGACGAGGCCCGGCAGGCGGCCGCACGAGCCAGGGCCGCCGGTACGCCGGGCGGCGCAGAAACCGTGGATATCTATACTTTGTCAGTTCAACCCAGGCGCTAGTACTCAGGCGCTATCCCCCCTTGCACTGGATGGTCGACTACCGTATTCTTTAGTCAGATCTCCCACACGTCGGTGGTACTGTGGCCCGTTCTCCGTCCGCCTGTCAACGCGGGCGCGAGGGGCGCGTGAGTGCTCTTGCGGTTGTGGTTCAGGGGAAGGGGTAAATGAAACAATTCAAAGCAATAGCGTTATTGCTATGCGTTGCGGGACTCACGTTCGCCCAGAACGTATCGAGCTCGCTCCGAGGCGTCGTTGTCGATCCTTCGGGCGGAGCCATTCCCGGCGCCGAATGCGTTCTTGTCAACCAGGGTACCGGAGCTGCGATCAGCGTCACCTCCGATAGCCAGGGGAACTGCGTGTTTCCGACCGTCCAGGCCGGAACGTACAATCTAACGGTGAAAATGAGCGGCTTCAAGTCGCTCGAGTCCAAAGACATCGTCGTGACCGCGTCACAG
>DASSSG010000079.1:0-14263 GCA_035708545.1 Bryobacteraceae bacterium
AACAGGAGCGCCGTAGCCAGCATGAGCGCGAGCGTGAACACGAGCACGGATACGTCGGGTTCGATTGTGACCGAGGCTTCCGACGCAGGGATAATCAACGAGCTCAGGATTCTCGTGCCTGCCTGAGCGAGCACGAAACCGAGCAAACCACCGGCGAGCGCGATCACCGCCGTTTCGGTCAGCAGATGCCGCATGATCCGGAACCGTCCCGCGCCGATCGACTGCCTGACTGCCAGTTCGCGTTCCCGAGCCGCGCCGCGGGCCAGCAACAAGTTGGCAATGTTCGCACACGCGATCAGCAGCACCAACCCGACCATCACGAACAGAGTCAGAAGAAAATCCCTCATGCGCGAGTTGAGAAAGGATAGCCCCGTTCGGCCCTCGATCAGGACAGACTTTGGATTGTTCAGGTTCTCACGACGCTCCGCGGCGGCGAGCTGCGTCGCGTTCGCGAGCGCGACGTCGACGGCTGCGCGGGCCTGCGCATCCGTTACACCTGGCGCGAGGCGTGCGATCGTCTGAACCCACCAGGAGTCCTTCCGCTCGAAGGAATGGCGTTCGGCGAGTTCCGGAACTCTCGCCATGGGAACATAGATGTCCCTCGGCGAGTTCTGATCGATGCCGACAAACCCCGGCGGCAGGATGCCAATGACTGTGTACGGTGTACGGTCAAGCTGGATTGTGGACCCGAGCGCGCCGGCGTCGCCTCCAAACGTTCGCTGGTACAGGGCCCAGCCGATCACGGCGACGTGGGGCGACGCGGCGCTCGCCTCCGTTTTGCTGAATGTGCGTCCAAATACTGGCTGCACACCCAGAGTTTCAAAATACCTGGCCGTCACCAGGACGCCGCGCGCAACCTGGGCGTGTGATCGTGCGACGACGTTCGGGTCAAAGCTCGTGAAGCCGGCGACAGACGAGAACACCTGATGCAGGCTCTCGATTCGCTGGAAAGCATCCCATGAGAAAGAACTCTGGATGCGGATGCCATTCACTTCCGTGCTGTAGCCGCTGCGCGATCGCGCGGGCATACGGTCCCTGCCCGTCCAGGTCACGATGCGCAACCGTCCCGGATCCTGCACCGGCAGTGATCGGAGAAACAGCGCGCTGAGCACGGTGAAAATTGACGTATTCGCACCGATCGCCAGCGCCAGCGAGAGGACCGCAACCGAGGCGAATCCCGGCGAGCGGCGCAGAGAGCGCAGGGCGTGGCGGCCGTCCTGCCACAGACTCTCGAGCAGTGCGAAAGCCCAGCGTTCGCGCGTTTGTTCCCTGAGGAGGGTCGGATTGCCGAGGCGCCGAATTGCGCCATAGCGCGCTTCATCGTCCGCCATTCCCTCTTCGCGCAGCCTCGTGGCCTTCAACTGAAGATGGAACGCGAGTTCGTCTTCGAGCTCTCGGTCGAGCTCGTCACGACGGAGCAGGGCCTTGAAGCGCAGGAGAACGGATTGCAGCCAGCGCTTTATCACAAAGTCTCCCGGGGGCGGAACACAGCGCTTCCCATAAACGCCTAAGGGGAGTCTAGGGCAGGAAACTCGATCGGTCAAGGGTTTTCTTCGACCAAAGCCGTCGCAACACCGGACGTCTCTGCTTGAACGCAGGACCTGTAACGGAATAAACTACCGCAAGGGGGTCCTGTATGAAAGATGCATCTCGTGTAGTGTGTATCCTCGCCGGCCTTCTGGCGGCGATGCAGTTATCCTGGGGACAGGCCGTCAACGGCACGCTGCTGGGCACCGTGACGGACGCCACCGGCGCCACCGTCCCTGCCGCGAAGGTGACGATTACGGAACAGAACACCGGCGTCAGCCGTTCGGCTGAGACGACACAGGCCGGCTATTATGCATTCCCCGATCTGCCGCCGGGCACTTACACGGTACATGTCGAGCTTACCGGGTTCAAGAAGTACGTCCGGCAGAACGTCGACGTGCTGGTCAACACCACCATCCGCGTTGACGCGCAGCTGCAACCTGGCGAAGTGACGGAAAGCATCCAGGTCACCGCCGAGGCGCCTCTGCTGCAGACGGACCGCTCCGATACCGGCCGCAAGATCGAGACGCAGCAGATCGTCAACATGCCGCTCGGCTTCAACCGCAACTTCCAGGGCCTCCTGAACCTGGTGCCCGGCACTACGCGCGCGTTTCGTCCGCACTCGGTGTTTTTCAACGCCCAGGACAGTCTCTCGACGCAGGTCAATGGCCAGTCGCGCATGGCCAACAACGTTCAGCTCGAGGGCATCGACAATAACCACCGCACGGGTTTGCTGACGGCAATCATCCCGCCGATCGAAGCTCTGCAAACCGTAGACATCACGACCAGCAACTACGAGGCTTCGCTCGGTCGCGCCGGTGGCGCGGTGACGAACGTAATCCTGCGGTCCGGCACGAATGACCTCCACGGGAGCGCCTATTGGTTCAATCGTGTCAGCAGATTTGGGGCGCGGAGCTTCTTCGCGACCTCGAAGCCGGTGACCGTTTACAACTACATGGGCGGCACCGTCGGAGGCCCGATCATCAGGAACAAGATGTTCTTCTTCGGCGACTACCTGCGGATCAACGATTACCGCGGCCAGAGCTTCCGCTTCACGCTCCCGACTATGGACATCCGTAACGGCAATCTGTCCAGCAGCACGACCCCCATCTACGACCCGCGGACGGGAGACGCCACTGGCGCTGGACGTACCCAGTTCACGGGCAACATCATCCCTGCCGACCGGATCAGCCCCATCGCCCGGCGAATCCTTGCTCTGGTCCCCGCGCCCAACCTGCCCGGCACCAGCAACAATTTCAGCATCAACACCACGCTGCGCAGAGAGACGGACTCCTTCGACACGAAAGTGGATCACAACTGGACCGACAGTGATCGCTTCAGCGCACGCTGGAGTTTTCAGCGCCCGGTCACTACCGATCCTCCCGCTTTCGGGCTCGCCGGCGGTCCCATCGGAGGCGGTTTCCAGGGCACGGGTATTCAGAAGGCCCACAACGCAGCAATTAACTATAACCACATCTTTTCGCCGACACTGATCACCGAAGTGCGAGGCGGCGTAAATCGGTATCGTAATGATGCCCGCAGCGCCGACTACGGTACCAAAGCAACCGAGCAGCTCGGAATTCCGGGCGTCAATCTCGACGACTGGTCGAGCGGTATGGTCCAGATCGATGTGGGCGGATACTCGAATCCGCTGATCGGCTATTCGGCGAGCCTGCCGTGGATCCGCTCGGAGACGAACTTCAACGTCGTGAACACATGGACGAAGACGTGGGGCTCACACACGAGCAAGTTCGGCGGCGATATTCGCCGTTTGCGCGACGAGTTGCTGCAGACCCAGACATTCAATCCGCGCGGCCGTTACCAGTTCCGCGAGAATACGACAGGGTGCCGAACGAACTGCTCTGGTGTGTCGACCACCAGCTTTTACAACTCTTTCGCCAGTTTCCTGCTCGACATTCCGACGCAGGCCGGCCGCGATCTCGCGATCTTCTTCCCGGCATGGCGGCAATGGCAGTATTTCCTGTTTGCGCACGACAAATGGCAGGTCACGCCGAAGCTGACGGTTGATCTCGGCCTTCGGTGGGAGTTTTACAGGCCCGCGACGCCGCGCTTCGCCGGCGGATTCTCGAATTACGACTGGGAGAACAACACGCTCATCCTGGCCGGCATCGGCAACAACCCGATGGATCTGGGAATGCGGAGGAATTACAAAAACTTCGCGCCCCGCGTCGGAATTGCTTATCGTCTCACAGACAAGACCGTTCTCCGCACCGGTTTTGGCGTCAGCTATATCCCATACGCCGACAATCGGTATGCATATAACTTCCCGATCCGGCAGAATCAGGGCTTCAATGCGCTGAACGCGTACACGCCTGCGATCTTCCCCAGTAGCCAGCCGGCCACCATGGCGGCGGGCTTCCCGGCGCCGCAACCCGCCGTGATCCCGTCCAGCGGCATCATCCGCGCGAACGCGACCGAGCAGTACGACACGGTGAATCTCGACTTCAAAGAAGGGTACGTGCAGTCATGGAACCTCGCGCTGCAACGCGGGTTGCCGTGGAACATGACCTTTGAAGCGGCGTACGTGGGCAACAAGGGCACGAACATCCCGACACAGTTCAACGTGAACGCCGGTCAGGTCATCGGCGCCGGCGCCGCGGGCCGCCCGTACTTCGCGCGTTTCGGCCGTAACGTGGACACGAACATTAACTTCATTGGCAGCGACAGTAACTATCATTCGCTTCAGGTGAAGTTTGACAAACGCTACTCGCAGGGTGTGCTCTGGACCACGGCCTATACCTGGAGCCGCGCTATGGCCGAAGCCAATGACGACAACGGCGGTCTCACGTTCTATATCCAGCCTCAGCGCAATTACGCGCGCGCCGGCTTCGACCGGCGACATACATTCGTGCAGAGCTACATCTGGGATCTGCCGTTCGGGCGCGGGCGCAAATGGCTGAGTTCGGGACCGGCAGCATTTATCATTGGCGGCTGGCAGCTGAACGGCATCCTGACGCTGATGAGCGGCCGGCCTTTCCATGTGACGTCGAACGTGCCACTGGAAGCACCTGGAACAACGAATACGGTCGATGTTGTCGGGCCGATCGTGATCACCGGCCGGATCAACGATGCTCCGTGGATTGATCCGTCAGCATTCCGCGACCCCCCGCGAGCGACGGCTACGACACCGGCGCGCCCCGGCAATCTCGGCCGAAACTCGATCGACGGTCCGGGTTTCTTCAATCTCGACGCCTCGCTGTTCAAGAACTTTGAGTTCACCGAGCGGTGGAAACTCGAACTCAGGGCGGAAGCCTTCAGTGTGACGAACACGCCACAGTGGAGCCAGCCCAATACCGGTTTCGGCAATCAGAACACGTTCGGAAGAATCACAGGCGTGGAGGGCGGAAACCGTCAGGTCCAGCTTGGCGCGAAGCTGGTGTTTTGATTCGAGCGCTCCGGGGGCAGGCCTGAGTGCCTGCCCCGGAACTCGAGTTACCACTTGATTTCGATCTCGTAATCGTCCTGGCCGCCGGAATGGTCGTTGATCTCGAAGATCAGCCGGTAGCCGTTGTTGGCGTCTGGCCGCTGGATCAGCTGCACCTCGTCGCGGCCGCGATGCCGCTGCACATCGACGCTTACCGGCACCATGGGCAACGGCGAGCCAAAGTCGACTCGGATGTCGCGCGGCGGCTGGCCGCTGATCGTATCCACCCAGTAACGGCCTCCCTGCATCGTCACTCGAACCCTGCCGTCGACCCGGCCGGAGAACAGGATGCGTCCATTGCCGGCGCGGCTCCGCGTTCCGAAGACAGTATCGGTGGATCCGTACGTCGGCTGCGAACCGTAGTACGGCTCGTTATTCCCAAACACGCCTGTGTTGCCGGTCTGGTAGCCGTACTCGTCGCCCCAGTTCAGGGTGAACGAATAGTCGCCCGAGCCGCTCTCTTCATCGTGAATGCGGACAGCCGCGGTGTAGCCATTCGATGCGTTCGGCTGCTGGACGACCTCGATCTGGCCGCGCCCGCGTGCGTCAGCGATAGTCACGTTCGTGTCGGTGCGCGGCAGCGGCGATGTCATCTGCATATCCCGACGGTAAACCCGACGGCCGCGCAGCGTGCGTTCACTTACGCGACTCCCGCGGATCTCGATGACAGCATCCTGGTCCACCTGGCCCGACCAGGTCAGCGAGCCTGAGCCGAAATCACCCCGGCGATTGCGAACGCCTCGGCCGCGGCCATAGCCGTCCTGGTCCTCGGTGTCCGTGCGTCGCCTGCCGTAGCCATACTGGTCGTCCCTGTAGATATCGCGGTCATTCCCGTAGCCCCCGCGGTATCCGCCACCCTGCCAGAACATGTTCACCTGCATGTATTCGCTGCGGCCGCGCGGGTACAGCGCCACAACGGCACGGAAGCCGTTGTCGCGATATGGCTGCTCGACTACGCGCACGCTGCCGCGGCCCTGCGCTAACTCAGCTGTGACGTTCCCCGGCCGGTTCGGCAGCGGCTCATAAAGCCGGTAGTCAGGCCTGTAGACGTCTGAGTTTCCCATTAGCTCGACGCGATCGCCCTGAATCACGAGCCGCGTCGGGCCATTGACCTCGCCTTCCCACGTGAGCTGCGGCTGCTGGGCAGCCGCGACGCTCGCGAAGGCACCTATTATGAATCCGGTAAGTGCGAAGTGTCCCATAGCACTTGTGTGACGCTCGCAACAGTCAGGGGTGTTTCGATCGGGGACGTTAGCTCAACCGGCGTTCACGTGCCACTACGGCTTACGGTCAATGACTTGCGAGCCGAACGGCCCTCCGCATCTCGCGCGACGATGGTGTAAGTGGTCGTATTTTCAGGTGCAACCCAGAAGCACCCGATCGCCGTGGTCAGCGGCGGCAGCACGGGCGGGTCCAGCCGCACCTCGGTTGAATGCCGGGTCGCGAAGCACAGCGCGTGCAACAGACGCTCACCATCCCGCCTGGTCTCTTTCACCCGGAAATACAGGATATGCGGCCCCTCGCCATCGGCGACCGCCGGCGGGGCGTGTGCATCTACAGCGACCTTGAGCGACGCTGAGACCGTTTTCCCGTCGGCCGCAGTCGCCGTAAGTGTGTACGCAGCAGAGCGGGCCGGCCTCGCCTCAATGCACCGGTTGAACGACGGCGTGATGTCTTCGACTGCGGGAACGATGCGCACGGTCTTCGCGTTTGCCACGCCATAACAAAGCAGCACGCGCTCGCCTCTTCGTATGACCGGCTGGCTTGCGTAAAACTGCAGTATTTTCGGCCCTGCCGCGGGAGGCGGCGGCAGGCCCGCCTTGTATCTCGCGACCTCTCTCGCGTCTTGCTTAGCCCGCCACTCGCGATCGGCAGCCTTGCGGCTCCAGATCACCCAGGCACTGTACGCAACCGTCAGCACCACGACCACCCACAGGAGGCGGCGCAGGTTTCTCATGATGTTTGTGACACCGCGAGCGAGAGGGCTGTTCCGGTCTTACTGAGCGGCGTAGTATCCTTCACGCGCCGCGATCACGGCTTCGGGATGCCGGCGTTTCGCTTCCGGCGCCAGCTCAACACGAATGCGGCGATACTTGCCGGGGTTCGACACGGGTGCGGCATAGTGAAGCTGGTATCTCGTGCGGATCTCGCCGATGGCGGCCCGCAACGCATCGCTCACGTGAGAGGCGTTGACGAACGTGCCGCCGGTTGCCTGGGCGTAGCGATTCAGATCGGGAAACCTGCTCGCGCTCGGGTCCGTATAGCGCACGGGAGTGACGGTATCGTCCTGCTGGCCGACGACGATTGCATTGACCACCACGTTCGCGCTCTGGACGGCGCGCAGCGCCTGCGCATCAGTGACCGACAGGCGCGTGCCGGCGTTGTCGCTCACAACCACGATGAAGCGGCGGGTCCTGGGCTGCGAGCTCTTCTGCAGGTAGTCAGCGGCGGCGAGCAGCGCCTCGTTCACGAGCGTGTCGCGGCCGAGGGTCTGTTTGAAGATCGATTCAGTGATGCGGCGCTCGACGAGACGAAAGTCCGTCGTGAATGGCTGGAAGACCTGCGAGCGGGTGGCGAACTCCATCAGCGCGACGCGGGCGCCGCGATCGAGCTTTTCGAGCGCAGTCGCCGTCGTCGAGCTCAGCTCGCGCAGGTGTTGAAACATGCTCCCGCTCACATCGAGCAGCAGCAGCACGTCGACCGTGTCGCGTTCCGACTCGCTGGCGAAGTTGACGATGTCGCGGCGCTCGGATTCGTCGAAGACGATGAAATCCTGCTTGTTCAGGCCTGCGATGTCACGCCCGCCGCGGTCGGTGATGCGCAGGTCGACCTTAACCAGGCTGACCTCGCTTCGAAAGGTCGGGATGTTATCGTCCTGCGCGAGGCACAGGCAGGCAGCAAGACCGAGGAGCAGCTTCATTGTTGTCGTTGGTAGAGGGACCCGAACCATTCCTGCGCGCGTTCGATCATGGGCCGGCGCTTCCACTGATCATAGGTGATTTGATGACTCTGCGATACGTCATTGCGGAAGTCCTGTTCGAGGCGCGCGGCCACAGTAGTATCCGCAACGGCGAGGTTGATCTCATCGTTGATGTTGAACGAGCGCGAGTCCATGTTGGTCGAGCCGGCCACCGACCACAGGCTGTCCACGACCAGCGTTTTGGCGTGGATCATGGCCGGTTGGTATTCATAGATTTTCGCGCCGTTCTGAAGCAGCTCGCCGTAAAGCGCCCGGCTCGAGTTCCGCGTCATCGCGTGATCGCTCCTGTGCCCGGGCACGAGAATCTGCACATCAACATGCCGCTCTTTGATTGCACGTATCAGCTCCTTGCGAATGCCGGCATCAGGCAGGAAGTACGGTGTAGTAATCCAGATACGGCGCTGCGCGGAGGCAAGCAGCGTCTGGAACAGTACCCGGGCTTCCGTCGAGCGGCCGGAGCTCGGCGCGCTGGCCACGATCAGGGCTTTGTCGGAGCCTGCCGGCCGGACCATGGGGAAGTACTCACGCCCCGTCAGGATCTCACCCGTTGCCTCGAGCCAGTTCTCGGCGAAGGCGCTCTGCAGCCCCGTCACGATTTCGCCGCTGACGCGCACCATGGTGTCGCGCCAGCGCGGATCGTCCTTCTCACGGTGGAGCCAATGATCCGCCCAGCCGGCGCCGCCGATGAACCCGATGGTGCCATCGATGATCACCAGCTCACGGTGTGTGCGGTTGTTGATGTTCGGCCACGTATACCAGCGGACCGAGTTGTACCAGGCCGCGCGTCCACCGGCGTCTGTCAGCGGCTTCAGCTTCTCGGATGTCATGGTGGGGCTGCCGAGCGCGTCGACGAGCAGGTTGACCTTGACTCCCGCTTTCGCACGTTCCACCAACGTGCGGACGAACTCGCGCGCGACCTTGCCGTCTTTGAAGATGTAGGCTTCAAGGTTGATGCTGTGCCGGGCCCCGCGGATCGCGTCCAGCTCATTCGGGTAGTACGACTCGCCATTTGTGAGCACCTCGATCGAGTCGTAATGCCGCAATACGCCCCGGCTGAGCGCTGACAGCACGTGCGCGAACTCAGGTGAGTCGAGCTTCTCGGCCGCCGCCTCGGAGACCTTATAGGGCAGCGGCGGCTCGAACAGTGCCAGGAATAACAGCGCCGTCTGGATTACCAGCGCGACCATCGACAGGTAGAAGAGGAGCTGGAAGTTGCGATGGCGGGGCCTGCCTCCGCCGCGCCACTTCCGATAGAGCTCCCCAAGCGACGACAACGGCCACCTATGTTCCTTTTTTTCAGTTGGTTGTGTCGGCGGCGGTGTGACGCTGTGCGTAGCCAAAGGAGTCCTCTCCTTGCTTCAGGTTGGACCTACCGGGCCTCGCCTTGGTTGCAGAGGACTGGAACGTAAGGTACAATACATATGCCGTCCTTCATGCGATTTTTCACACCTCTCGCCGGCGTTGCCTTTCTTTCCGGCCTGACGATCTGGTCGCCGTCTGCCCTGGTTGACCATGCCGTACAGGCTCAGGCCACGGTCGTTCCCGCGGCCGGTCCGGGCGTCTCGGTAGTCACGCTCAACATGGCGCGCGAGACGGACGTCGATCGGATCCTCGCGGACTTTCGCCGCAACCCCACGATTGAGCAGGCCGACATCTGGCTGCTGCAGGAAGTGATGCATCCGAACGGCGGTCCCGACAGCGTCGCGCACGATCTGGCGAAGCGTCTCGGCGTGTTTGTCACGTCATCGCCGGCCTACCCAGGTGTGAGCGGCGATGGCCTGGCGATTCTGAGCCGCTACCCGCTTTCGGACGTGTTCGTTCGCCGCCTGCCGACGTTCGACCTTCGTTTCCGCAGCCGCAGCCGGCAGGCGCTTGCCGCGACCGTGCAGTCGCCATCAGGTCCGCTGCGGGTGTACAACGCGCATCTCGACACGCGCATCAACGCGCGCGACCGGGTCGCGCAGATTCTTCCGGTGATCGACGATGCGGCGGCATGGAACGGACCGCGACTCATCGGCGGCGATTTCAATACGAGCAACTTCCGCTGGGTGTATAACGTGATGCCGGTGCCGATGGGGAATTTCCAGGGACGCGCCGTTTACGACGCGATGACCGAGCGCGGCTTCAGCACGGCATTTCGCAACATCGGCCCGACGTTCGATCACTTCGGGTTCCATCTCGACTGGATTTACACGCGAGAGCTGGAGACTCGATCGCCGGAAGTCGTGCCGATTGGTTTCTCAGATCACCACGCACTACTTCTGAAGGTCAATCCGTCCCGTAACTGATCTCCACCTCCCTTATCTTGTAAGCCGTGTAGGCGAGTACGAGCGCGCAGAATGCGAGCAGGCCGGTGACGGCCAGCCATGGCGGCAGCGGGTCGGCTGGCAACATGAACAGGCCGATCAAGCCTCTCTCGGCGGGCATTTCAACCGGACACAACGGCTCGAGGTAGAAAATCACGCTGAACTTCTTCAGCAGATTCGGCAGGATATGATTGGCCGCTTCCCAGGACCCGATCACGACCGCCGGGATGATCGGGTTCCTGAACAGCATCCCTGTCAACAGGAACAGCGATCCATAGCCGAGGGTCGCGAGCACCGTGACGCCGAGATACGCCCAGAAGTGCTTCACGCCCTGGGCGCTGGTGAGGAACGCCATGCCGTCTCGCTGATGGAGATACAGGATCAGGAACGACGTCATCACGCCGAGGCCGAAGACGAAGCTCGCGGCCGTGGCGCCGGCGAGCCATTTTCCGAGTACCAGCACCTCGCGGCGTATGGGGGCGAGGAAGTAGTAGTGAAGACTGCGCTCCATCACATCGCCTCGGAAGAGGCGCGTGAAGATGCCGAGACAGCCGATGAAGATGCCGACGCGCAGATAGTACATCTGGAAGATCACCGCGAGTACCTGGGTGTCATCGTCGTGGCTGTCGGCGCGGTCGAAGATGCCGTGCATCAGGATAATGAACGCCGGGGCGAACGCGAGCAGATAAACCCAGAGGCCGCACAGGCGGAAGAAGTTCTTCTTCAGTTCGAGCCGAACGACTGTCGCGAGCTGGGCGCGGCGGATCGCGTTCATATCGACGCTCCTTCCGAGCCGATCAGGTACTGATAGACGGAGTTCACGTCGTCATCGGCGGGAGTTACCGCTTCCACTTCGAGGCCTTCTTCCACCACCATCCTGTTCAGTAAATCGTAAAAGCGGTTCGAGTCTCGCGTGCGCACCAGCACGCCGCGGCGGTCGTCGGTGATCTTCGCTTCCGTCACGTGGTCCTGCGTGAACAGCTTCGAAGCCAGCCGGTTCGGTTCGGGGGAGCGGACCAGTATCTGAACCGGCTGATCGGTCACCTCATCGCGGACGCCGTGGACGTTGCCTTCGGCGACTACGTAGCCGCTCTGGATGAACACGACCTGATCGGAGATGCGGTCGACTTCGTGCAGGATATGGCTCGAGAGGATGACGTGCAGCCCTTCGCGGCCCAGCGACTGGAACAGGGCCATGCACTCGGCGCGGGCCATGGGATCGAGCCCGTTCAGCGGCTCGTCGAGCACCAGCACTCTCGGATGATGCGCGAGCGCCTGACCCAGCCTGATGCGCTGGCGCATTCCTTTCGAGTAGCCCGCCACCTTCCGGCGCGAGGCTTCGGTCATGTTCACGCGCTCGAGCGTGTCGATTGTGCGGCGGCGCGCATCCGCGGCGCTCATGCCGTGCAGGCGCAGGGTGTCGTAGATGAACTCATATCCGGTGACGCCTCGGGCGAAGCTGTCGAACTGCGTACAGTAGCCCACCATGCGGAAGAACTTCTCCGGATCCGAGGGCGACGAGCCGAGCACGCGGATGCGGCCTCGCGTCGGCCAGATCAGGCCGGTCATCAGATTCATGAGCGTCGTCTTGCCCGCGCCATTCGGGCCCACGAGACTGGTCACGCCGGGCGCGATCTGCAGCGACACGCGGTTGACACCCAGCACGTCGCCGTAGAATTTCGAGACGTTCTCAAAGAGGATGAGCTCGGATTCGGGACGCCCGGCAAAAGCCGTGATCGGCGGTTGCATGATTGCGGTCTGTGTGCTCATCCTCGCACGACCTCCCTCGCGCGCAGGCGTTTGTTCAGCATGAACAGAGCGGCGGAACAGAGCGCCGCCAGCACGAGCCAGGCGATGCCGACCGGGACATCCTGCTCGCGGAAGGTGCCGACCCACCGGCGCGATATGCCGGTCACGGTCGATACGTTGAACAGGTCCTGCCAGATCACCGAGAACACGTAATCGATGTTCAGCACCTTGCCCCAGTACGTCCGCACGACTTCGTTGAAGATCGCGCCGAAGCCCGCGGTAACGACGAAGAAACCGAACAGCAGACCCGATGCCGCGATTCGCCACTTCACCCAGGCGGACATCGCGAGTGACAGCAGCGACATGAGCGCGATCCAGATCAGGCTGGATGCCACGATGGCGCCCGCGAGATCGAGGTGGCTCATGAACCAGCCGCCACCCGCGAGGGTTGCCTGTATCCCGTACAGCAACAGGTCGGGGATGAGCGTGATACCGCCGAGCAGCATAAAGAGCACGGACATCTTTCCGATGACGTACTCGGTGCGCGAGAACGGCCGCGACAGATACAGCGGCAGGGCGTTGTTCACCAGGTCGGGCGAGACGAGTGTGGGGCCGACCCAGATGTTCAGCAGAAACGCCATACCCGCCTGTATGCGCAGCAGGTAGTAGAAGAAACGGCCGCCGATCGAGAACGGAAAATTCTGGTCCTCACGCATACCGATGAGCGTGCGTGCGATCGGGTTGTTGTAGAGATAGATGATCGCCAGCGACACGATGAACGGCACGAAACACAGGACGAAGTAGCCGGTGAGGATCTTCGATCGGAAGACGGTTCGGAACGCATACCTCGGCAGAATCAGGAAGCGCGACCAGGTTGGCGTCAGGGAGCCCGTATAGGGCTTATAGGCGCGTTTATAAACGGCCATTCCGGCCTCCGTTCGAACGCGGGCTGCCGGCCCGGTGCAGGCTGCCGGCTTCCCCCCCATTGGCTTCCATGGCGGTGAGAAAGATGTCTTCGAGCGAATCGCGCCGGTAGGTCATTTTCCTGATTTGCGTCCCTCTCTGCGCGGCTATCGCGTACAACTCCCGGATCTCGACCGCGTCGGGCAGCACCAGCTTCAGCCGGGTGTTGCCGAAGAGCGCGCATTCGCAGCCCAGGCTCTGGAAGGCTTCGGGCAGCGAACTCGCCTGGCCGGAGACTTCGAGCTCGAGAAACTTGCGGTTCGCCGCGCGCTCGGCTTCGAGATTCGTCTGGCCCGCGACGCGGCCGTCCTTCAGGATGAACACCTCGTCGCAGCACTCCTCGACATCGCGGAGCAGGTGTGAGGAAAGGACTATGTGCATGCCTTCGGTGTCGCGAATCTCGCGGATCAGACGCAGCATGCGATTGCGCCCAGGCGGGTCGAGGCCGTTGGTCGGTTCGTCGAGGAACAGCAGCCGCGGGCCGTGGGCGATCGCCTGCGCAAGCTTCGCCATCTGCTTCATGCCGAGCGAATACGTGCCGACGCGGCGGTAGCGCGCTTCGCCGAGGCCGACATAGAAGAACGCCTCGTGCGCGCGCTCGAGCGCCTGGCGTGCAGGCAGGCCGGCGAGCTCGGCCATGTACCGGACGAACTGCACGCCCGTCATTTCCGCGATGAACGAGTCGCTTTCCGGCATGTAGCCGATGCGATGCCGGAGGACGTTTATCTCGGCGCGGATGTCGCGCCCGAAAAGACGCGCCGTCCCGAAGGACGGCGCATGAAAGCCGAGCAGCGCGTTGATGAGCGTCGATTTACCTGCGCCGTTGGGGCCGAGCAGGCCGATGCAGCGGCCGTGCAGCGCGCAGGTGAGACGTTTCAGAATCGGCCTTCCACCGAGATCAATCTGAAAATTGTCCAGCTCGATAACCGGGCGGCTGCTCATCTACTTTGCCTTACGGAGTTCGATGAGCGGCTGTTCCGTCTGCCTGCGGGACTGTTCGGCCTGGCGTTGCGCGGCCCATGCTCCGTCACGGTCGCGGCTCGGTTCCGGCGTGGCGGGACGCGGCGGAGCCGGAGGTATGGGCGCGAAGGGCAGCACACGGACGGCGGCGCGTTCGGAGCCGCGCCGCACGCCCGCGGGCCGGTCGGAGCGCCGGAATTGCGTGCCCTGCTTCATCAGATCCGAAATGCCGGCGGAGCTGAGAAGGCTCTCAAGCGTGAGGCCGAAGAAGCCGCCGCTGCTCGCGATCCGGATGCGATCGTTGTCCGCATATGCGTAGATCAGGCCAGGCCT
>DASSSG010000080.1:0-8515 GCA_035708545.1 Bryobacteraceae bacterium
TTGCGGTCGAGCCAGGCCTCGACCAGGTGTATCTCCCCGATCGCTCCCGCCTGCACCAGTTCGCGCGCTCTCTGGAACGCGTACGAGCTCGCATACTGGCTGCCAATCTGCAGAATCCGCCCGGTCTTCTTCATCGTCTCGACCACGAGCGGCCCTTCGGCGATCTTGTGCACCATCGGCTTCTCGCAGTAGACGTCCTTACCCGTCTCCATCGCCTCGCGTGTGATCGGCGCGTGCCAGTGGTCCGGCGTGGCGACGATCACCGCGTCGATATCTTTGCGCGCGAGAATCTGCCGGTGATCGCGCGTGGTCATCACGTTGGAGCCCCACCGTTCCTTTGCGCGCTCGAGCCGCCCGTCGTAAATGTCGGCAACCGCCGCCAGCTCCACTCCAGGAACGCGCGTCGCCATGCTCGTGTCGCCTGTTCCCATGCCGCCCGCGCCGATCAGCGCGATTCGGATTCTGTCGTTTGCCGAGACCTGCATCGACTTATCCTTTCACCGTCAGCGTCTTCGGATCCCACGCGAGCGCCTTTTGCTCGAAATAGCTGAGGTTCGTCGCGAGCGCCGGGCCTGCCGCGCGCATGCCCACGGCCGAATCCTCATACAGCGGCCTGCGCGTGCGCACCGCCTCGAAGAATGTCCGGTGATGTGTCAGGTGCGCGTTGTCGCCCCGTGGAGCCGTATACCGCTCCTGCTTCTGCGGGCGAGCCGCCGCCGCGGCCGCTGTCTCCGGCGGATACTGCTTCATATATTCCTGGAGGAACTGCTCGCGCTGTTTCGACGCGAACGTGTCGATCGTGTAGCCCGGCTGCGCCTCCCGCGGCGTCTTCGTCAGCGTGAGCGTGTTGCCGATGTTCATCGTGCCGTCGCTGCCGACGAACCGGAACCCCGATGTCTCGCCCGCGCCGTTTACGAAGTTGACGCGCAGCGTCAGGTTGAACGCCGGATGCTCCGGGGTTTCTGGATACTCATACAGTCCGATCATCACGTCCGGCACATCGCGCCCGTCTTTCCAGAACCGCAGCCCGCCCGTGCCGAAAACGCGCGTCGGCCCGATGGCGCCAGTCACGTAATGCAGACTCGTAAACAGGTGGACAAACAGGTCGCCCGCCACGCCGGTTCCATACTCCCGATAGTTGCGCCACCGGAACAGGCGAATCGGTTCGAACGGCCGCTGCGGCGCCGGCCCGAGAAATCGCTGCCAGTCGATGTCTGCTTTCGACGCGTTCGGATCCATCGAGTACTGCCACGCCCCGATCGCCGAGTTCCGGTCCCACCAGGCCTCGACCATATTGAGCTGCCCGATCGCGCCTGCCTTCAGCAGCTCCTTCGCCTTCGCGTAGATCAGCGACTGGTAGTACTGGCTGCCCACCTGCAGCACGCGCCCGCTGGTCTTCTGCGCGTCGATCAGCCGGTGCCCGTCTTCGATCTTCTGCACCATCGGCTTCTCGACGTAGACGTCCTTGCCCGCGTTCATCGCATCGATCGCGATCTGTGCGTGCCAGTGATCGGGCGTACCCACTATCACGGCGTCGACGTCCGGCCGCGCCAGTACCTCTTTGTAATCGCGCGTCGTGAAGATCTGGTTTCCCCATGCTTCTTTCGCTCGCGCCAGGCGGCCGTCGTACACATCGCACGCCGCCACCACCTCGGTGCCCGGCACGCGGAGCGCGGTGTCCACGTCCGCCGAACCCATACCGCCGGCGCCGATGAGCGCGATCTGAATGCGATCGTTCGCCGAAATCGATCGTTGCGCGCCGCTCTGCGCCGCAAAGGCGGATCCCGCGATGCCCGCGGCGCTCGAAGCGTGCAGGAACTGTCGTCTTGTGGAGCTCATGGGGTGTTCTCCCGAGAAGGACGTCTGAAGAGTATTCTATTATTCGCGGGATATCTCGATGAAAGCCGATCCGCTGCTTAAGGCCTCCGCCAAAGATCCGGAACTGGTCAGCGTTCCAGGCTTGCGGTTCTTCATGATCGACGGTTCCGGCGACCCGAACGGTCCCGAGTTCCAGGATGCTGTCGGCGCGCTGTATGGAGCCGCCTATACCGTGAAGTTTGCGCTCCGCAAAACGAATCCGCAACGCGACTATCGCGTCAAACCGCTCGAAGGTCTGTGGTGGTGCGAGGGCATCGAGGGTTTCGACCTCGAGCGAAGAGACACGTGGCGATGGACGCTCATGATCCGGCAGCCCGACTTCGTCACGCGCGGCATGCTCAAATCGGCCATCGAGCAGGTGGCGGAGCGCCGCGGCCGCACGCCCGCACTCGCGAGGGTGCGTCTTGCTACGTACAAAGAGGGCAGGGCGGTCCAGATGCTCCACGTCGGCCCGTACTCGGCGGAGGCGCGGACGCTCGAACGCATGCGTGCCTTTGTCACCGCTTCGGGACTCGAGTACGCCGGCAAGCATCACGAGATCTATCTCTCAGACCCGCGCCGCACCGCGCCGGAGAAGATCAGGACGATTCTTCGCCAACCCGTGAAAAAAGCACGGAAGGCTCGTTCGGCCGCAGCGTAAGTCGGCTCGGAGACGGCTGCTTGAAGAAACCGCCGCGCTCGCACGCTCACAGTTCGTTTTCGCTGTGGGGGAATGCGCGACTGACCGCCGCTGCCATGATGGTCCTCGTCTTCGCGAGTGTCGCGGCTTCTCAGTCAATCGACCCCGCCGCCCGCCTGTTTGCTTCAGTAGCGGCCGAAACGCACAACAAGCTGAAGCTCGCGTTCGAGTCGCGTGGACGCTACGAGATCCGCAACGGCATGGCATTCGGTCGTGAACCTGACCTGGCGACCGGGTTGATTCGCACCCGGCTCGGCGCCGCGCTCACGCCCGTCAGCTGGTTGAAAATTTTCGGCATGGTGCAGGACGCGCGAGCCCCCTGGTACGGTCCAGGAGCACCGAATACCGTCCGCGACGCTGCCGACCTGCATGAGGGTTATATCGAACTATTCCCGGACTACAAGACCGGCTTCGGAATGACCATCGGGCGCATGATGCTGAATTACGGCGATGCCCGATTGATCGGCAGCCCGCAATGGGGCAACCTCGCCCGCACGTACGATCATGTCCGGCTTTATCACCGCTCGCCGCGCGCTCAGCTCGAGCTGCTCCTCGTTTCGCCCGTGAAGATTCGTCCGACCGAGTTCAACCGGCCCGTTCTTGGCGACCGCATCTGGGGCACATACAACGTGTTCCCGAACTTCTACAGAAAGCACCAGATGGATATTTATGTACTCCGTCATGACCAGAACCGCCCCGGCGGCTTTACCGGGCCAGGCCGGCTCGAAGTGAATACCTTCGGATCGCGTATCACCGGACCCCTCCTGTTGCGTGCTAATTACACGCTCGAGATGGCGTTGCAGACGGGCAAGGTCGGACCCGCTGCGCACCGGGCCGGCGCTTGGTTCTCTTCGGTAAGCCGGCGCTGGCGGCCAGGTGGCAGGGCGCTCGATATCTCCGGCGAATACAAGTATGCGTCCGGCACCGATGATCCGCAGAAGCCGGCACGTTCCCATACCTTCGACCAGCTCTACCCCGCCAATCACGACAAGTTCGGCCATGAGGACCTCTTCGGCTGGCGTAACATTCACAACACGCGCTGGGTTGCGAGCCTCGCCGTCACGAGCGCGCTCTCCGTGACCTTCATGTACGACAACTCCTGGCTTGCGAGCCCTCGCGATGCGGTGTACAACGGAGCGGGCCGACCGATCGTGCGCTCCGCGACCGGCACCGTGGGCCGCCACATCGGCCAGGAAGCCGACCTGTTTGCGACATGGCGGTACCGGCACTTCATGCTCGGCGCCGGCTACGGTCGTTTCTTCTCCGGAGAGTTCATCCGCAGGACGACACCGGGTGTCGGCCCCACTTACCTGTACATCTTTCACACGTATTCGCTGTAGAGCGGCTTGTGCCTCTACACCGGCGGGCCGGCGCCGCCGATCTTACGAGCGTGAACTGCCCCGCCTGCGGCGCCGCGATGCGCCTCGACGAACAGGATGACCACTTCAGGTGCGATTTCTGCGGACGGCTGCACTTCCCGGAGCCGGACAAAGACGGGGTGCGCGTGCTCGCGAAAGCCGCGGGCACTCGCTGCCCGGTTTGTTCCGAGGATCTGATGCACGCGGCCGTCGGCGGTGCGCGCGTTCTCAGTTGCAGTGCGTGTCGCGGGCTGCTGATACCGGCCGAGACGTTCCTGTTCGTCACGCGAGTGCTGCGCGCCCACGCCGATCGCGCTTTCGTGCCGGCCCGTTCGCTCGCCGCCCGCGAGCTCGACCGCAGAATCTGCTGCCCCCGCTGTAATCGGCTGATGGACACGCACCCATACGCCGGGCCCGGTAACATCGTCATCGACAACTGCGCCCGTTGTCATGTCAACTGGCTCGATTCCGGAGAGCTGCGCCGCGTCGCCTCGGCGCCCGATCCGCAGTACACTGCTCACGAGTGATCCACGAGATTCTCCCGGTCGGGCCTCTCCAGTGCAACTGCTCGATCTTTGGTGACGAGACCTCGCGCGAGGCGATCGTCGTCGATCCCGGCGATGATATCGGCCGGATTCTCGACATCCTGAAGCAGCACGCGCTCGACGTCAAAGCCATCGTAATTACGCATGCGCATATCGACCATATCGGCGGCGCGCAGAAGCTGAAGGCTGCCACCGGCGCGCCCGTGTGGATGAATGCGAACGACCAGGTGCTCTATGATCATCTCGACATGCAGGCGGCCTGGCTCGGCATGCGGACCCCCGCGCAGACGGAGATCGATCACAATGCGCGCGAGGGCGACACTCTGACGCTCGGCGGGGCCGAATTTCGGGTGCTGCACACCCCCGGCCACACCCAGGGCAGCATCTCGCTCTATATCCCTGAGAAGCAGAAAGTCATCGCGGGTGATACCCTCTTTCGCGATTCCATCGGCCGCACCGATCTCCCCGGCGGCGACCCGCGCCAAATCCTGTTATCCATCCACGAGAAGCTGCTGGCCCTGCCCAACGAAACAGTGGTTGTGCCCGGCCACGGCGAGAACACTACGATCGGCAGGGAGCGCGACCGCAACCCGTTTCTGCGCGTGTGACGGTGTTCGCGTAATAAGCCCTGCGGTCCCGATCGCTAATCACCGCGACTGCTCACTGTTTCTTTAACTCGATTACCGACTGCACCAGTTCCTTGGCATCGCCCAGCGCCTTGAGCACGATCTGGATGTCCATCGCTGGTTTTCCGGGCTGGCGCGCGCTCTGGCAGTACACGCCGTGCTGCCCAACCAGCACGAGCGCATCCGTCAGCACGTCGAGGGTCAGTGCGAGGCGGCCGCGCTCCACGCCCATCTGAAATTCATATCGCTGCAGTTGTTCCGCGCGGTCCTCGTATACGCTCATGCGAGAGCTATAGTAGCGTTGTGACCCGCCTGATCGCTGCACTGATCGCTGTCGCCGGAGTGGGATTCGCGGACGGCAGCGGCGTTATCCGCAGTTACCGCGCGCGATCCGATTTCGCGCTGACGGCGGACCCGAATGCGCCGCAGTGGAAGAACGCGCAGGGTGTGATCGCCGAAAACGACTCGCTCGGCAAGCCTGTTCGCGGCCACCGCACCGAGATCCGCTCGCGCTGGACAAATGAGAACCTGTATTTCCTGTTCGTCTGTCCTTATGAAGAGTTGAACCTGAAGAGCGACCCGTCTGCGACGACCGAAACCAGCCGGCTCTGGGAGTGGGACGTCGCCGAAGTTTTCATCGGCTGGGACGCGGATAACATTCACCAGTACAAGGAATTCCAGGTCTCTCCGCAGAGCGAGTGGGTGGACCTCGATATAGACGCGAAGAACCGCAGGCCCGATGCGTGGATGTGGAACTCCGGATTCCGGGTGAAGGGGCGCGTGGAGGAAGCGAGGAAGGTCTGGTATGGCGAGATGCAGATCCCGTGGAAGACCATCGATCCGCGGCCGGTGAAAGCCGGCAATGAGCTGCGCCTCAACCTGTATCGTTGGCAGGGTCCGAAGGCAAAGCGAGTCGGCATCGCATGGCAGCCCACCGGCGCGGCGAACTACCACGTTCCGGAGAGCTTCGGCCGCATCGTCCTCGTTGACAAGTAGATGCCCGCTGCCAAATCGCTCCGCATCTCGCAGGTCGGCCTGCGTGGCGAGGTCGGGCCTGGCGGAATCACGGCGACCCACGTCATCGACTTCGCCAGCGCGTTCGGCACCTTCCTCGAAGCACCCGGCCCCGTACTCATCGGCCGCGATCCGCGCGCGAGCGGCGAAATGCTCCGGCAGGGCGTTATCTCCGCCCTCCTCGCCTGCGGCCGCGACGTGATCGACCTCGGGGTCGTATCCACGCCAGTCCTGCAACACGCCATCCGGCGCATGGATGCGGCCGGTGGTATCTCCATCGGCGCCAGCCATAACCGGGCCTCATGGAACGCGCTCAAGTTTCTCGGTCCCCGCGGCACTTACCTGTCGAGCGCCGAATCGAGCGAGCTGCTCGACATCTACCACCTGAAGAAGTTCACGTTCGCCGACTGGACAGCGGTCGGCCGTCTGCGCTCCGAGCCAGGAGCGATCGACGCCTACATCGATGAGCTCGCCTCAGCCTTCGACTTCTCAGGGTTAAAGCGCTTCCGAGTCGTGGTCGACTGCTGCAATGGCACCTCATCCACCATCCTGCGCCGGATTCGCGAGCGCTTCGGTTCGGATTTCATCCTTATCAATGAGCAGCTCCAGGGCGTGTCGTTCGCGCACGACCCGATGATCTCCGCCTCGACCATCGGCCTGCAGCTCGCGCCCCTGGTGCGTCCGCTCGGCGCCGATGCCGGCTTCCTCTTCGATGTCGACTCCGACCGCGTCGGCATCGCGACCGAGGAGGGCAGGGCAGTATCGGAAGAAATGATGCTGCCGCTGCTCACCGACTATCTCCTTCCGAAGGGCCCTGGCAAGCTGGTCATCACGAATCTGTCGTCCACGGCGCTTACCGAAGAGATCGCCGCCAGGCACGGCGGCCGCGTTGTCCGCGTGCCGGTGGGGCGGCAGGCCGCCATTGACGCGCTCTCGAGCTACCGGCCGGAGCAGCTTGCGCTCGCCGGCGAAGGTACCGGAGCGGTCATGATGGCGCGCTTCCAGTTCGTCTACGACGGCATAGCGGCCATGCTCGCCGTGCTCTCGATGATGCTCGAGCGCGGCGAGCGCCTCGCGAACATTCTCGCGAGTTACCCGAGGTACTGCCTGCTCAAAGGCGAGGTGCCTCTGACCTCGTCACGCATGCCCGAGCTTCTCATGCAGCTGCAGGAGGAGTACTCCGGCGGCCGTGCCAATGTTCAGGACGGGCTGCGTGTCGACTGGCCCGATCGCTGGTTCCACATTCGAGTGGCGCAGACCGAGCCGGTGGTGCGCGTGATCGCCGAACGCAAGGGCGACCCCCCGCGCGAGCTGTTCGACTCGCTTGTGGAACGGGTGCGCAATCTCGCATGAAACGCGAACACCTGCTCAGGATCAGCGTTTCGGGCATTCGTGGCGTCGTCGGCGAGTTCCTGACGCCCGCGCTCGCCTGCGCCTTCGGCCAGGCATTCGGCACTTACGTCGGCCGCGGCCGCGTCGTCGTGGGTCGTGACACGCGGACCACGGGCGAGGCCCTCCAGCACGCTGTGCAGTGCGGTTTGCTCTCCGCCGGCTGCGAAGTGGTCGATGTTGGTGTGCTTCCGACGCCGACGATTCAGATCTGGACCGGGGCGACGCGGGCCCGCGGCGGCATAGCTCTCACCGCCTCGCACAACCCGCCCGAGTACAACGCCCTCAAGCTTTTCAATCAGGCCGGCCTGTTCTTCAACAGCTACGAACGCAATGAGCTGATCGACCTCTATCACCAGAGCGATTTTTACGAGGCGACAAACGACGAGATCCGATCTGTCCTGAGCGATTACGATTCAGCCCACCGTCTGCATACCGATCGCGTACTCCGTCACGTTGACGTCGATCGTATACGTGCGCGGCGGTTTCGAGTCGCGCTCGACGCCGTCAATGGCGCGGGCTCGGTGATGACGCCGCGCTTCCTGCGTGATCTGCTCGGCTGTGAGCTGATCGCGATCTCGGTCGATCCGGCAAAGCCGTTTCCCCGTGAGGCCGAGCCGAAGCCGGAGACGCTCGGCGAGCTGGCGGCGCTCGTCAGCCGCGAACGCTGTGACGTTGGCTTCGCACAGGATCCCGACGGCGACCGCCTTGCCGTCGTTGACGAAAACGGGTCCGTGCTCGATAACGACGACGTGCTGGCGCTCGCGGTCGATGTTGCGCTGGACCGCCTGCCCGGAGATGTCGTCGTCAATCTCACCACGTCATCGGTGATTGACGACATCGCGGCCGCCCATGGCCGGCGCGTTTACCGTACTCCCGTCGGCGAAGCAAATGTGGTCGAGACGATCCGCGCGGTCAACGCGGCCATCGGTGGCGAGGGCTCGAACGGCGGCATCATCTTTCCTTCAGTACACCTGTGCCGCGACAGTTACACCGGCATGGCGTTTTTGCTCGACCGCATGGCCG
>DASSSG010000081.1:0-2747 GCA_035708545.1 Bryobacteraceae bacterium
GGTGCTGTAGAGAAACTAACACCGGTCCTCGCGAAGCAACTCAGGAAGGGCTGCCGAGTCGTAGCCCACGATTTCCCGTTTCGCGCCTGGGTCCCCGACAAGGTCGAAGAGATCGAAGACGATGGCGAAGGCCGCAGCCACACGCTGTACCTTTACCGGATGAAGTAGGCGCGCGTGCCCGTCCAGCACACGATGGTTCCGTATATGTGGAGGCGGCACCTCGCCGTCATCCGGGTGATGCTCGCAAGTTCCTGCATCGCCATCTATATGACCGACCCAGTCTACTGGACCTACCCCGCGGTCGCTGTCGTGAGCGCATATGCCGTTTATGCCGCCCTGCTCTTTCTTCGTGAACCCATCGAAACCGCGGTCTACGCCGTTCCGCAGCTCTTTCTCGATCTCGCTTTCTTCATCCTGTGTGCCCTGCATCCCTCATCGGCCGGAACGTGGCTGACCACGGCCTGCTATTTCTATCTGCTCTGCGCCGCCGCGCTGCTGTACAACTGGCATCACGTCCTCACCATGGCTCTGGTCAGCGCCTCGTTTTTCCTGGTCGTGCGCCCGGAGACCACGCCGATTCTCTGGGGGCCCGTCGTGCTCGGCGGCGCGCTCGCCACTGTCCTTTCCATCCAGCGCCATGCCTTTCAGGAACGGCTCTCGGCCGCGCTCAAGCGCTCTGTCATGTCCCGCTATGAGGCCGAAGCCGCCCGCGAAGCGGAGCGGCAGCGCATTGGCGCGGATTTCCACGACGGCCCTCTGCAAAGCTTCATCAGCTTCCAGATGCGCCTGGAAATCGTACGCAAGCTGATGAAGAAGGATTCCGAGGCCGCCCTTCGCGAGCTCGTCCAGCTGCAGGAGCTCGGCAAGTCGCAGGTCGCCGAGCTGCGCGCTTTCATTCGGAACATGCAGCCCGTCGAAGTCGATGAGGCCGGCCTCGCTGCTTCGATTCGCGAGGTCACGCGCACGTTCCAGCGCGACACCGGCATCGCCGTGAACCTCGAAGCGGCCGGTCTGAGCGATCCCGACAGGCAGGACACCGCCACGGAAGTGCTGCAGGTCCTGCGCGAAGCTCTCAACAATGTACGTAAGCACTCCAAAGCCTCGCAGGTGACCATCACCGCCGAAACCAACGACGGAGCCATCGACATTCGCGTCGAAGACGACGGTTGCGGCTTCCCGTTCAGCGGCCGCTTCACGCTCGACGAACTCGAGGCGGCGCGGCTCGGGCCGAAGAGCATCAAGCGCCGGATTCGCACGCTCGGCGGCCAGCTCACCGTGGACTCGCGCCCGAGCGCGGGCGCCGAGCTCAATATCCGGATCCCCGCATGACGCGAGCGGCGGCGGCCGTTCTTGCGTTGTCGCTCTGCGCCTGTCGCGGCCGTTCCGCCGATTTCAGGCTTCCCGAACCCGGCTTGAGTCCGCAGAACGTTCGCTGGACATGGCGCGCCGAACCGCAACCTGTGTTGCGCCGCGGCTCCATGCCGCCCTGGGACAGCGTGGACGCCCTCAACCCGTCGGTCATCTCCTGGCGCGGCACCTTCCTGAACGTCTACTCCGGTTTCGACGGACGCACCTGGCACACGCTCACGTCGCCACCGGTTTCAAAGCTCTCGCCAAACGCCCGCACGTGGGAAGGCGACTACATCGCGGCGAATGGTTCGGCGCTGGTCAACGCCGACTCGATCTACTACTGGTACCAGGCCGGCCGCCAGCCTCGCATCGGTTTTGCGCGCGACTGGCACAAACACCCCGAGCCCGTGCTTGAAACCGGACCCCGCGGCGCGTGGGATGAGCGCGGCGTGGCCGATCCCTGCGTCATTCGTCACGGGGAATGGTTCTATATGTTCTACCTCGGACAGGACCGGGCAGGCCGTCAGCGCCTTGGGATCGCGCGCTCGCAGGACGGCATCCAATGGGAGAAGCTGCGTGCGAATCCTGTTCTCGAGATCGGGCCTGATGCCGCCTTCGATGAAAACGGTCTCGGCGAGCCCGCCGTCTGGCAATCGCATGGCTGGTGGTGGATGCTCTATACCGGACGCGACCGCCATGAGAACCGCCGTCTCGGTCTCGCGCGCTCTCGCGATGGCCTCCGCTGGGAGCGCGTGCCGGGCCTGGTCGTCTCGGGTGATCAGCCGTGGAACGCCGCCGTCGTCTGCGATCCACACGTCATGGCCACCGGCGACATCGTTCGTGTCTGGTTCGGCGGCGGTGACGTCGCGCGGCCCGACGAGAGGATCAATGGACAGATCGGCTACGGCGAGCTGACAGCCACACCACAATGAGAATCGGCATCACCTGCTACCCCACTTACGGCGGCAGCGGTATCGTCGCCACTGAGCTGGGCCTCGAACTTGCAAACCGGGGCCACGAGATTCATTTCATCACTTATGCCAACCCCATTCGGCTCGACCCCGGCATCCCCCGCATCCACTACCATGAGGTCGAGGTCACGAGTTATCCTCTCTTCCAGTACCCGCCCTACGTGCTTGCGCTCGCATCGCGTATGGGCGAGGTGGCCGAGCGATACGAGCTCGACCTCCTCCACGTCCACTACGCCATTCCCCACTCGATCGCGGCGCTGCTCGCGCAGCAGATGCTCGCACGCAGGCGTCATCTCCCGTTCATCACCACGCTCCACGGTACCGACATCACGCTTGTGGGCTCCGACCGCAGTTACTTCCCGATTACCAAGTTCTCCATCGAGCAGTCGAATGGCATCACCTCGATTAGTGACTATCTGGAGCGCC
>DASSSG010000082.1:0-9118 GCA_035708545.1 Bryobacteraceae bacterium
TCGATCCAGCGGTAACGCCATTTCTCGAACGGGTAGGTGGAAGTCGTGCCGCCACCCTCTTCATAGGGGCGCTCGTATGTACCGCCCGAGGGATGCGACTCGATCTCCGTGGGGGGACCAAAGGTGATGTAAATGCGTCCGCGATCGCTCTTCCAGCCGGGGATGCCGGAGGCGAAGCGCTCATTGGCGTACGCGATGCGGCGGTAGTGCTCTTCCTTGTACTCGTTCTCAGCCGAATCGGGGGTGGGGTCGCGGCGCAGCCAGAACTGCTCGACGAAGCTTTCGAGCTCTTCCGGCGTCGAGAGACGCTTGAACGCGGCGCGCTCCTCATCGGTGATGATGTAGGAGACGTCTTCGTTCAGCCACTTGCGGTAGGGGCCTTCAAGCTCCTTGCGCAGCGATTTGGCGCGCTTCTCCGCTTCCTTTTTGGAGAGCGGTTTGGCGATGGTCTCGCGCGACGCGGCGGCGTCGGCGGGAGCGGCTTTCTTTTCGGCAAAGCTCAGACCGGCGAGCGCAAGCAGACCGGAGGTGGAGACAACGGAGAGAGTTCGAACGTGCATACCTTCCCCTGACCGAAGGAGGAACCCCTTCATTTTAGCCCAACTACAGCCGTCGTTGAAGCCCGAAAGCGGGCCGCTGACCCGGCTGGACCCGCTTCGATGAGCGCTGCACCCCGCCGGAGTTTGACGCGGCGACGAGCGCAAGGGGTACAGCCACCGCAGTGCCGGTATTTAAGTGGTCCTTGCCTGGCGCTTGCAGTCGCCTTGCGCGTCGAACTCGTGACCGCAGGCGAGCCGGCTGGTGAAGCTCGTCGCAGGCTACTTCCCCGTACGCTGGCCGGGTGCGTCTTAAATCCCGCTCCGGCTCAGGTCTATACCTAACCTCCTACAGTTCCCATTCACCTCGGACGATTTTCGCCTGAGGGAGGAGTATGCGGACTGTCCTTTGCGGTATCGCCGCGGCGGCTGTCACTCTCGCCGCAAGCCCAGCGCCAATCGCCACTTCTGGCGGGTTGCAGGTCGAGGTCATCGCGGGTGGAGGTGTTTCCAACAGCCTGCGTCAGGCGACGGCACATCCGGTCACAGTTCAGGTAAGGGATCGCGAGGGCAGGCCCGTTCCGGAAGCGACGGTCACGGCCGTACTTCCGCCGAGCGGCGCCGGCGCGGCGTTTGCATGGGGCAGCGAGATCTCGTCAAAGCAGACCAACTCTGAGGGTCTGGCGACCTTCAGCGGCATGCGACTGCGTCCCGTCGAGGGTGAGTTTCCGATCCGCATCACAGCAGCGGCGAACGGCGCTTCCTCGACCGTGACCGCGCTGCAGTCGGTTCGCGCCGCTGCTCCGGCATCGGTCACCCCGAGCCGGTGGTCCAGGCGCAGACTCGTGATGCTCGGCGTCGTGAGCGCGGGCACGGCAGCTGCAATCATTGCGGCCACGAGCGGCCACGGGGCGGCCGCACCTACGGGCCCGAGCGGTACCGGAGCCTACACGCCGGGCCTTCCAGTTACGACAGGACCACGCTAATGCGGGACGTACTTTTTCTAATCACGAGCGCATGTCTGCTCAGCGCCGCGACTTTTCGGCCGCCGAAACTCGGCTATATTTACGATCCTGACGCCGCCGCGATCCGTGTGATCTCGGGTGTGTCCGGCGCCGCCGCGGTTGAGGAGACGGTCGCGACGGGATCGAAGCTCGCGTTCGCCGCCGTGGCGCCCGGCGCACGCTATGCACTTGTCCGGCTGCGCGATGCGGCGGGAGTTTCGGTCCTGCAGTTTGACAGCGGAAGCATGAGCGCGCTCGACGGCGCCTCCGCAACCGGCGATCTGATCGCATTCAGCGCGGGAGCGGCCTCGGCGGCGATTTGGACGGGCGAACGCATCCAGGTCTGGACAGGCCTGCCGGAATCGCCGGCCCTGGCGCGCGAGCTCGCCGCCGAAGAGGTCACGGCGCTGGCGGTGGCCGATGATGCGGCGGCAGTTGCCGCCAGCACGCGTACAGGCACGCTCCTGTGGGAGGGCAGCGACAGCGCGCGAGCGCTCGCGCCGGCTGCCGCGCTGGTGTTCGTGCCGGGCTCTCACGATCTGGTGGTTGCCGAGGAAAGCGGCAACCGCCTGAGCGCCATTCGCGGCGCGGAGACGGACGTGCTTGCGACGGAAAAAGACGGCATCGCCGGTGCGGTGGCGCTGGCCATAGCCTCCGACGGGCGCACGCTGGCGGTGGCAAACGCAAACGGCGGCTCCGTCGCGGTGGTGAACCTGAGCACCCACGAGGTGGGGGTGACCCAGTGCGACTGCACGCCGCGCGAACTGCTCGCGCTCAGCGGTGACCGCCTGTTCGCGCTTCGTGCCGCGAACGGCGGTGTCAGGCTGCTGGACGCGGGTCGCGGGGAGCTCTCACTCTTTCTTCTTTCCCCCGCGGGAGGTGAGCGGTGAAGAAGCGGCTTGTACTCCTCGCGCTGGCAGCTGCGGGCGCGCTCTCGGCGCAGGCGATCCGCACGAATGCCGGGTTTCGGGCGAACAGCATTCCGAGAAACGACGACGGCTCGGGGCCGCGTACCCGTCTCGGGTTCACGGCGAACTTCTTCGGCAAGTTTCGCTCTGAAGCGTACGTCAACAACAACGGCAACATCACGTTCGACAACCCGCTGTCCACATACACCCCGTTCGGTCTCACGAGCACACGCCGCGAGATCATCGCCGCCTTCTTTGCCGATGTCGATACGCGCGGAGCAGCGTCGAAGCTCGTCACGTACGGTCAGGACACCATTGACGGGCGGCGGACTTTTGGAGCGAACTACATCGACGTCGGCTATTATGCCAGCCACGATGACAAACAGAATCGTTTTCAGATTGTGCTGATCGACCGGTCCGATATTGGGGAAGGCGACTTCGATATCGAATTCAACTACGAACGCATCGTCTGGGAGACGGGCGATGCGAGCGGCGGCACCGGAGGTTACGGAGGAGTGCCGGCTTCGGCCGGCTGGTCCAACGGGACAGGCGAGCCGGGCACGTTTTTCGAGCTGGATGGGTCGCTGGTGCCCGGATCGTTCCTCGACGGCGCCCCTCTGAGTCTCGTCAGGAACCGGCTGAACAGCCGGATTAATGGCCGATATCTTTTTCGTGCGCGCAATGGCGCGATCCAGCCGCCACTCGGAATCAGCACGGGATGCCCGCTGCCGAGCGGCAGCGTAAATGTGCCGTATTCGATTACGTTCGAAGCGGTCGGCGGACGCCCGCCGTATCGCTGGTCGATGCTGCCGGATCCGGGGGCAAGCATGGTCCCGGGGCTGTCATTCAGCTCGTCGGGACGGCTGAGCGGCACTCCCACACGGCCAGGCAGTGCCGGCTTTACCGTGTATATGACGAGCAATACCGAAGACGGCGAACAGACAGTCGCGCGCGCGTGCAGCATCACGGTTGAGCCGCCGCTGCTGACGATCACGTCAGCGTGTCCCCTCCCGCGCGCCACCGCGGGACAGCCCTACTCGCAGACACTTCGGGCCACTGGCGGAACGGCTCCTTGGTCCTGGTCTGTGGTGGATGCGGCTTCGCTTCCTCCCGGACTGACCCTTAACTCGGAAGGCACGCTGAGCGGCATGCCGAGTGCACCGGGCAACTATACGTTCGTGTTAACCGCGGCGAGCAATCCGGCCGACGGATCGCTGCCGGTCACGCGCTCCTGCGGGCTGACCGTCGCACCCGCCGAACTGGACCTGACCTCGACGTGCGCGCTGCCGGAAGGCACGCTGGGCGTTCCGTACTCACGTGATTTGACGGTGTCTGGTGGCAGGCCGCCATACCGCTGGTCGGCTATCGGCGAGCTTCCCGCGGGTTTGACGCTGACCGACGCCGGGCGGCTTTCGGGTACGCCATCCGCGCCTGGAACATCGTCGTTTGCGGCGCGCGTGACCGACGGCGCGGGCCGGCAGTTGTTGCAGTCGTGCACACTCGTGGTTTCTGCACCGGTGCTGAGCATAACGGCCAGTTGTCCCCTGCCGCAGGCAGAGGCCGGACAGGCGTATTCACAGACTCTCTCCGCCAGCGGCGGCACCGGGCCCTATACGTGGTCGTCTCTCGGACCGCTGCCTGCCGGGCTCTCGCTCTCTCCTGACGGCGTTCTCAGCGGTACGCCGGAAGGCGGCGGCGCGATGGGCCTGCGCCTGATGGTGACGGACGCGGAGAATCACAGCGCGACACGAACCTGCGCGCTTACCGTGATGCGAGCCAGCTTCGGGCTGGACTCCTGCCCGGTCCCGCCAGCCACCATGGGTGAAGCTTACGGCCAATGGCTGCGCGCGAGTGGGGGGAGAGCGCCATTTCTGTACGTGAGCGCCGGCAATGTGCCGCCGGGCCTGCGGCTGACGACAGCCGGCCGCCTGTCCGGCACGCCATCGCAGAGCGGCTCGTTCACGATGGCGGTGCAATTGACCGATTCCGACGGTCAGTCGACGACACAACCGTGCACGGTCAGAGTCAATCCTTCGCCCCTGGTACTGGCGAGCGGTTGCCCGCTGCCCGCGGCGCGAGTGGCAGTGCCGTACTCGACACGAATGGTCGCGAGCGGCGGAACCAGTCCGTATCACTTTAACGCCGAAGGTCCGCTGCCCGCCGGCGTCATGCTGAATGGCGATGGCACGGTCGAGGGCACGCCGACCGCGTCCGGGAACTTCGAGTTCAGCCTGCGGCTGACGGACGCGCAGGGACGTTTTGCGCTCCTGCCCTGCGGTGTGTCGGTGGCTCTGCCCGAGCTGCCGTTGGTGCGGATCGCCGACGTGCCGCTGACGTTCAGTCCGGCTGCGGCGGGGCCGCGTATTTCGGTGGAACTGAGCCGCGCATATTCGCTCCCGGTTCAGGGCCGCCTGAATCTCACGCTGGTGGCGGATACGGGATCGGCGGACGGGATGGTGAACCGAGCCGATCCGCGCGTGCGCCTCAACAACGGAGCCCGAAGCATCGACTTCACCGTTCCCGCGGGATCCCAGCGGTTCAGCGCGGATGTGGTTTCGACCGGAACGGTAGCCATGACGGCGACCGCGAGCGTCACCGAACTCCGGGCCGGCGGGAATCGCGTGACGCTTTCACCGGCGCCGCGCGTGTTCCGGGTGCCGCGCTCCGCGCCGGCGGTCACCGACGCGTGCTATGTGTCGAGGCTGGACGGCTTCGATGCCGTGATCACGGGCTATACGACGACGCGACAGCTGAACGGCGCGGAGTTTCTCATCAATGCGGGAGGCACCGATTATCGCGAGAAGGTCGACGTTCGTGACAGCGCCGCGCAGTACTTCGGAACCGACGACGCGTTCCGCAACGGAGGCGCGTTCACGCTGACCGTGCCTTTCGGGGCGAGCGCCCCCACGCCGGTCACGAGCGTTTCTGTGACCCTTTCCAACAGCGAGGGCGCGGCGGCATCAAAGGTGTTGCAGCGCTGCCCATAGACGGGTTTTGCAGAGGGCCGGCCAGGGCCGGCCCTCTCTCGGCGCGCGCCGCGCCACGGCCGGCTAACCGACATCAAACCCGTGCTGCCTTCGATGGTGAGGGCCATCGAAGTTCTTCGTGCTCTTGAACAGCTCGTGACGCCCGTCGGTGGCCAAATCGCGAACGCGTGAGAGCAGTGTCTGCCGGTCAGCTTCCGGCATGGGTTTGAAGTTTCTCGCAAGCGCGACGTCTGTTTTGAGCTGCTGCATGCTCGTGATGCCACAAACCTGGACGGCGATGGGCAGAGTCAGGCAGTAGCGGTAACACTCCTCGGCGGTCAGCCCGACGTTGCTGAGCAGCCTTCCATCACCTCCGGCCAGGCCCTTCATGCCGATCACGCCCACATTCTTCTTCAAACAGACCGGTACGACCTCCTTCTGGAAACTGCGGTACCACGCATCCATGACATTGATGGGCATCTGTGCGGTGTCCCAGTCGTGAGGCTTGCCGAGCATTTTGAGATGAATCAGCGGGTCCTTGTGTCCGGTGAAGCCGATGAATCGAACCTTGCCCTGTTTGCGGGCTTCGAGCGCCGCTTTGATGCCGCCCTTTTCGAACACCCAGTCAGGATCGTTGTCGTAGACCATCTCGTGAAACTGCCAGAGGTCGAGATAATCGGTCCTGAGACGGCGGAGGCTGTCCTCGAGGTTCTTCATCGAGCCGGCATAATCGCGTTCGCAGTTCTTGGTCATGAGGAAGACCTTCTTGCGGCGGCCATCCATCGACAGCGCGCGGCCCATGATCTCCTCGCCGTGCCCGTTGTGGTAGTCCCAGGCGTTGTCGAAGAAGTTGATGCCTTCATCGATGGCAGTGTGCATGATACGAACGGCTTCGTCGTGGTCTTTGACGGAGCCGATATGCCAGCCGCCGATGCCGATGATCGAGACACGGACGCCCGTTCGGCCCAGCACCCGGGTGGGCACCCCGGTTGCAGACCCGCTGCTCGTTTGCGCGATCACGTGTTCGGCCAGAGCCGCCGTGACTGTCGAAGCCTGCAGAAACTTACGTCGTGACAGATCCATGGCTCACCTTCGTTCACTGCGATGCCTGAGGTCCGGCTTCAGGGCGCTGCATGCACCCCTTCCCATTTGATGTCGAACCCGGCATCATCGTCCATGTAACATATGACGCGACGGCCCCGGCGTGCAATGAGCTGCGCCGGAAAACGGCGGTGATCGTCGGGGCCGTACAGCGTGTTGAAGACCGCATTTGCCTTCTCGCGGCCGGCGATGAGAAACACAACCGAACGAGCGGCGAGGAGCGGGCCTGCGAGCAGCGTGATGCGATCCTGGCCGAGCTTCGGGACGTGAACGGAAGCAACCAGGCGCTCGCGCTCCTCGATCAGAGCTTCTCCGGGGAACAGGCTGGCCGTGTGCGCATCGGCTCCTATGCCGAGATGCACTATATCGAAGTGAGGCAACTCGGGAGCTTTAATCGCGAAAAATTCGCGGATCTCCGCCTCGTACCTTGCGGCGGCTTTCGCCGGCTCGAGTTCCGCCATGATGCGGTGTACGTTCTTCTGCGGAAATCGGGCGGGTGCAATAAAGCGCTCAGCGATTTCCCTGTAGTTGCTCTGCGCATCCGAGGGCGGGACCGCGCGCTCGTCCACCTGGAACAGATGCACGCCGCTCCAGTCGAACTCGATGCGTGCGAGCGCGTCGAACAGAAGCAGCGGGGTCGACCCGCCGGAAAGCGCGAGGGTAGTCGGGCCGCCGCTGCGCAGCGCTTCGCTCAGCGCAGTTACCATCCGCCGGGCACATGCGGCAGCGGCGGTATCGGGAGATCGGTGTCGCTGCCGCTCAACACTCATTCCGCCACTCCGCGCATCAGTGCGGCGAGGCCGAGTACGTCTTCGTACACGCGGTCGGCGCCGGCGATACCAAGCTCTTCGCGCAACGCGTTATAAGTCGTCTCTTCGGGCAGAACGAGTCTATGTGTGGCGCCATTCACCGTGGTTTCGATCGCACACGTGGCCATCAGCTCGATGGCTGCCTCGAAGCCTTCGCCGTGCAGGCTGATGCGCGCGATCTCGCCGTATGCGGGTCCCACCCCGCGGGCGATCTTGACATGTGGCCCCCCGCCCAGCACGTGCATGAACCAGCCCGCGAGATAGTAGGCGCTGACGGGATCCTCCTTTCGCGCATAGAGGATGCGGATCTCGGCGAGGTCATACATGATCTTACGAGCGGCGGCGTCCTCGAAAACCTGCGCGACCGATTCACGCCAGGGCGTGAGACGGCCCCATGCGAGGTCGGCGCAACGCTGCGGTTTGCGCAGCAACGTGTACAGGCGCCGCAGGAAATCCGCGCTGTCCTGCGCTCGCTCCCCGTCGACGATCAGTTTGGTTGCGAGCGGGACGATGCCGCGGAAGCTCGCGAGCTCGAGCATCTCGGGATCCACGCACCACAGCACGACCGGAAGGTCGGGCACCGTGAGACCGCTGAGCAGGCCCGCAGCTTCGTGCAGTCGGCCCAGGCCAACCGTGATTTCGATCTGCTCACAGCAAATCTGCTGCCGCTTCCCGAACGGCATCCAGCACTGCGCGTTCACGCGCGCGTCGAGATATTCGGAGTCACCCGCGCGGATATGCAGGAGGATCGCGCGGCTCGGGTGTTCGTGCATCAGCGCCGCTATGGTTTCGCCGAGGCGCTGTTCGTCTCCGCTGTCGATTACGGCGACGATGAGGGTCATGGCGCAGGCACGGAGAACCCCATGCTCCTCGCCACGGCCGAGATCGCGCCAGAGCCTGCGGAGATCCCGGAGCAGGCTCTCAGGGTTGAGGGTGATCACGACACTCTCCAGGTATGGCCGCGGCGGGCGAGCATCTCGTCGGCGGCATGCGGCCCCCAGCTTCCGGGCGCGTAGTTCGGAAATTCGAGCCGCGTGCGCGCGCGCCATTCGAGGATGGGCTGCACGGCGGCCCAGCTCGCCTCCACCATATCCTGCCGCGTGTAGAGCGTCGGATCGCCGATCATTGCGTCCACGAGCAGCGTCTCGTATGCCGAAGGCGAGCGGGCGCCGAAGCTCGTGCCGTAGTTGAAATCCATGGTAACGGGGCGGAGCTGCATGCGCGTGCCCGGGTTCTTGGACAGGAAACGGACCGTGATGCCCTCATCGGGTTGAATGCGGATGATCAGCAGATTGGGACTGGCGTCGGGCAGTCCGGCGTTGCCCTCGCCTGCCTCGAACGGGGAGTGTGGCGCCGCATTGAACTGGATCGCGATATCGGTGACGCGCTTCGCCATGGCCTTGCCCGTACGCACGTAAAACGGGACGTCCGCCCAGCGCCAGTTATCGACAAAGAACGTAACAGCGGAGTAGGTATCCGCCTCCGAGTCCGCAGCAACGCCTTTCTCGTCGCGAAAACCCGCATATTGCCCGGCCACGTAGTTCTGCGGCACTTCTTCGCTCTTGAGGACGCGCAGCGAGCGGAGGAGTTTCGCGCGTTCATCGCGCACCGTCTCGGGATCGAATACGGGCGGCGGTTCCATAGCCATCGTCGACATGACCTGGAGCAGGTGATTCTGAATCATGTCGCGCAGCGCGCCCGCTTCCTGGTAATAGGCCCCGCGCCCCTCGACACCGATCGATTCCGCGGCGGTGATCTGCACGTGATTCACGTATCGGCGGTTCCAGATCGGCT
>DASSSG010000083.1:0-2681 GCA_035708545.1 Bryobacteraceae bacterium
CACCTGAAGGCACAGGGATTCACGCATCACCTGATACCCGAGGATTGAGACTGCCGCTGACCATCGCGGGACCACCTGGCTTCTGAATCAGATACACTCCCAGGTGGTGCCCTCGTGTCCGAACACAAACATGATGACGTAAGACCTCGAACCGCTGTGCTCACCCGCGGATTCGATCCGGCCCTGTCGGTGGGTTCGGCGCGGCCGGCGGTGTTTCGCACGTCGACGTACGTGTTCTCCAGTCCCGAAGCGGCCGAGCGCGCGTTCAACGTCGTCAGCGGCCGCCAGAAGGCTGCGCCCGGCGAGCGCATCGACCTCATCTATTCGCGCTTCAACCACCCGAACGCGGAGATTCTCGAAGATCAGATCGTGCCGCTCGAAGCCGGCGCGACCGCGGCGGTTGTTTTCAATTCCGGAATGGCGGCAATCATGACCGCTATCCTTGCCTTCGCGCGGCCAGGCAGCACGATCATATACACCGTGCCGCTGTATGGCGGAACGCAGAGCCTGATGCACGATTTTCTCGAGCCGCTTGGAATCGCCGGGATCGCGGTCCGCGCCGGCTCCGGCGATGAACTCGATGCCGCGATCGCGGGCGCGGAGAACCCGTCGATCGTGCTGATCGAGACGCCCGCCAATCCGACCATGACAATGACAGACATTCGGCGGGCGTCGAACACGGCGGCACGGCTGGCCACTCCGCCCCTCGTCATGGTGGACAACACGTTTCTCGGCCCGTCCTTCCAGCATCCGCTCAAGCTCGGCGCGGACGTCGTGCTGTATTCCGCGACCAAGTACCTGTCGGGTTTCAGCGACATGATCGCCGGCGTGGCGATCGGAAAGCGCGAAGAGCTGATAGCGAAGATTCGGAGTAAACGCGGTTTGTTCGGCAACATTCTGCAGCCCGATGAGTGCTGGATGCTCGACAATCGCCTTCCTACCGTATCGCTGCGCATGAATCGAGCGAGCAAGAACGCGCAGCGCATTGCCGAGCGTCTGGTCAATCACCCGAAGGTCAAGCGGGTTTATTACCCGACGCTGTTCCAGGACGCGGAACAGATTCGCATTCGCATCGCGCAGTGCGACTTTCCGGGAGCGATGATCTCGCTCGAGCTCCGCGGCGGCAAGCAGGCGGCTTTCGAGTTCCTGCGCAACGTGAAGATCGGCCGTAACGCGGTGTCGCTGGGCGGCGTGGAAACGCTGCTGTGTCACCCGAAAACGACCACCCATTCGTCGCTGACACCAGAGGAAATGGAGGTCGCCGGCATTACCGATGGTCTCGTGCGCATCTCCGTCGGGATTGAAGACTGGCGGGACCTTGTCGCTGATTTCGAGCAGGCGCTCGAGATGGCGTGACACGCCGGAGGGCCGCAATCAAACGGCGCCTCGATGTTTTCTGCAGTCAGAACAGCAACTTCAGGCCGAACTGGATCACTCGCGGCCAGGCGAATTCACCCGTCACGGTGCCGAATGCGGTGCTGGTCGGAGTCGTGTTCGGAGCGGTGAACTGCGGGTGGTTGAGCGCGTTGATGGCTTCGGCGCGAAACTGAACCTGCGCTCCCTCCGTAATTCGCGTATTCTTCAGCAACGACAGATCCCAGTTGTTCGGGCCGTCGGCGCGCACGCCCGACAGGCGCGAAGGAAACGTGCGGAGGTTCGACGCAAGCTGCCTTTGCGGATCGCGCTCGAAGCCGGCGTTGACATTGAACCAGCGGCCGGGTCTCCGCTCGTCCTTTGGGAGCGCGATATTGTGCAGGTCGCCGTTGAAAATGATATTGCCGAACGCCAGCGGAGCGCCGCTTTGCGCGGTGTAGATGCCCTGCACCTGCCACCCGCTGATCAGCTTCGAAACCATTGCATTCGGCGGGCCGGCCAGCGCTTTGCCTCGGCCGACCGGAAGCTCGCAGAGCCACGTTATGGCCGTCCGATGCGTGCGGTCCTGGCTCGAAATAACTTCTTCCGGCCGCGGATCGGTCGGGTTGAGATACGAGAACGCCTCCATGGTCTTTGACCACGTGTAAGACAATGACGCGCTCAGCCCTGCTGCGAAGCGCCTTTCCGCTCGCACCTGCATCGAGTGATACCAGGAGTATCCGTCGTTCGGGCTGTAATACACGTTGCCGAATTGTGGATACGGTTTCAGCAACTGCGATCGTGCGACGGTCGTTGATGCGAGGCTCGTCTTCGGAAGCAGAGGGTAGAACGGATTCGGCACCTGCGCGTTCAGGTAGTTGATCGTACTCTGGTCGCGAACCGGCGACGTGCTCAGATACTGCGGCGGAATTGCATTGATGTCCTTGCCTCCTCCTCCGGTCGGTATCAACATCCGGGTTCCCCGGTTGCCCACGTACGAAACCTCGACCAGGCTGCTGCCCGGCAGCTCGCGCTGCATGGCGAACTGCCATCGCTGCATGTAGGACGATGTAGTGTTCTCATTGAAGAACGTTATGTTCTGACCAAGATTTGTAGCCAGGCCCAGACCGGCGCCGGCCGGCAGCAGAAAACCGCCCGGGAACGGATTTGTCAGCGTGGCAGCGTACGTCAACCCGTTATCGACCGATACCACCATGTCCGTCGATTGGCTGAACCCGGTCTGATTGACGTGAACATTCACCACGCCCAGCGCGTCGAAGAAGATGCCGTATCCGCCGCGAAGTACGGTCTTCGGAGTAAGTGAGTAT
>DASSSG010000084.1:0-5849 GCA_035708545.1 Bryobacteraceae bacterium
CGCGGCCGCCGGCTTCGCGGTCGCGATTTCAGCTATAGTGCAACCGGCGCGAATCTGCGAATGACGGAGTTCCAGGCAGCGCTCCTGATGGCGCAGATGACCCGGATCGAAGAGCAGTCGCGCACGCGCGAGCAGAATGCGCACTACCTCACGAGTCTGCTGCGCGAGATCGAAGGCCTCTCACCCGCACGCACGTACGACGGCTGCACCCGCAACGCATATCATCTGTACATGTTCCGCTACGATCCGGCGGGGTTTGGCGGCCTGTCGCGCGCGACATTCCTGAAGGCTCTGCGGGCCGAGGGTATTCCGGCAAGCGCAGGTTATTCGCCGCTCAACAAGGAGCCGTTGATCCTCGCGACGCTGCAGTCGCGGGGCCTCTCACGTGCGTATTCGAAGGATCGTATTGCCCGCTGGCAGGAGCGGAACCGCTGCCCGGAAAACGACCGGCTCTGCGAAGAAGCGGTCTGGTTGCCGCAGCACTGGCTTCTGGGCACGCGCGAGGACATGGATCAGGTCGCGGAAGCAATAAAGAAAATCCAGACGCATGCGAGCGCGTTGCTGACCGCCTGAGCGCCCCGCCGCTGCGTCATTTTCCACAGATCTCTCTGAAAATAAAAGAAGTTTCATTGCACGCAACCGCGCTGCATGGTACCCTCATAACATACGGGTCATCCGCCTCCGCGGGCTGGTAGCTCTGTCCTGAGATGAACGTCCGCTCTCTCTTCAGTCTCTTCTCATCCGACCTCGCTATCGATTTGGGAACCGCGAATACGCTGGTATTCGCCAAAGGCAAGGGCATCGTCGTCAACGAGCCCTCCATCGTCGCCATTAACAAGAACAACGGCGACATCGAAGCCGTCGGCAAAGAGGCGAAGGACATGCTTGGCCGCACTCCGGGCAACATCGTCGCCATCCGGCCGATGAAGGACGGTGTCATCGCCGATTTCAAAGTTACAGAGCGCATGCTCGGATACTTCATCCAGAAGGCTCACGGCCGCAAGACGATGGTCCACCCGCGCATCGTCATCGGCGTACCGAGCGAGATCACCCAGGTCGAGAAACGCGCCGTTATCGATTCCGCCTACCGGGCCAAGGCCAGCGAGGTTCATCTCGTCGAACAGGCGATGGTCGCGGCGATCGGCGCCGGGCTGCCGATTACCGAGCCGTCGGGCAACATGGTGGTCGATATTGGCGGCGGCACCACCGATGTCGCGGTCGTATCGCTTTCGGGCATCGTCTATTCCCGCTCGGTCCGCGTCGCTGGTAATGAGATGGATGACGCGATCATGCAGTACCTGAAGCGCAAGTACAACCTGCTGATCGGCGAGCGCACGGCGGAGGCGATCAAAATTCAGATCGGTTCAGCCTATCCTCTGGACCGTCCGATGACGATGGAGATAAAAGGGCGGAATCTCATCGAGGGCGTTCCCAAAACCATCACTATCGATGACTCTGAAATCCGGGAGGCGTTGTCGGAGTGCGTCGCGACCATTATGAACGCCATCCGCGTGGCGCTCGAACGCACGCCGCCCGAGCTGAGCGCCGACATCAGCGACAAGGGGATCGTGCTCACGGGCGGCGGAGCGTTGCTCAAGAACCTCGATCGCCGTATTCGCGAGGAGACGGGGCTGCCGGTTTCCATTGCCGAAGACCCGCTCGCCTCCGTCTGCCTTGGCACCGGGAAGATGCTCACCGACTTCAAGCTGCTTCGGCGGATCGCCATCGAGTAGCGGGATCGCGGTATGCGCACCCTGGCCGCAGCGCGAGCGGCAGCAATCGGAAACTACGGAGCCTCCGCAGCATCTGTTGAGTTGGTTAAGTAGACGATGGAAGCCCTTCTCAACCGCTATCGCAACCTGACGGTTCTGCTGGTGGTCGTCATGGCGCAGCTCGTGCTGCTCGCCTACCAGGTCAAGACCAACCAGGACGTCCGCCTGATCCGGGTGTGGGCAGTTACGGCGGTCACGCCGCTCGCCCGAGTGCTCGAGTTCGCGCGGCAGAACACCGTGGGCATCGCCGAAGATTATTTCGTTCTCGTCAAGGTGCGGGAGCGCAACCGCGAGCTCACGGATGAAAACGGTCGCCTGAAGCTCGAGAACCAATTCCTGAAATCCCAGCTGCAGACCGCCGAACGCGCCCGCCTGCTGAGCGCATTTCAGGAGCGTACGCCATCGAAGACACTGCCCGCGCGGATCATCGGAAACGTAACCGGATCGAACGCCCGAGTCGTATTCATTGACCGCGGCTCGACCGACGGAGTCATGCGCGGCGTGGCCGTAGTTACGCCCGAAGGCATCGTTGGCAAGGTCCTCGCTTCCTATCCCACAGCCGCACAGGTTCAGCTCATCACCGATGGCACGTTCGCCGCCGGCGTCATTTCCCAGAAGAACCGCGTTCACGGCACCGTCAAGGGCACCGGCCAGAGCAAGTGCATCGTGGATTACGTTCAGAACGAGGAGAAGGTCGAGCCCGGCGAGATGTTCTTCACCTCAGGTGATGATCGTGTGTTCCCAAAGGGTATGGCGGTCGGAACCGCCACCGTCGTCAAGCAGGGCAAAAGCTTCAAAGAGATCTACCTCATCCCGGCGGCCTTTCAGCAGGGCCTCGAAGAGGTGCTGGTGGTGCTCGAGGGTGTCCATCAGGCCATCCCCGACCGCAATGCCGTGGCCGCGGCAGGCGTCAAAATCCTTCCGCCTCCTCCCGCCGAGCCTGGGCAGACCAGGACTCCGTCGGCCGGAACGGCCCCGGCCGCAGGAGTCGCGATCTCGGGGGATCTCCGCAGCGGCCTCAGTACCCCGGCCGATCGCCTGAAGGAACGCTACAAGCGCGTTGGAGAGTTGCAGAATCACACATTCGGAGAGGGTCTGCCGGGGTCGAAACCGCCCGACTTCACCATCAACCCTGATGATCCGAAATTCAAGGCGCAGCCGGGCGCTGCGGCGCCTCCGACTTCCGCAGGCCAGCCTGCGGCGGCGGCCACCTCCCAGGCAACGCCTGGGATAACCACTTCCGCCGTCAAGCCGCAGCCGACACCAGGTGCAGCCGGCCCTAGCCCAGCCAAGCCGACAACGAGCCCTGCCGCAGTCCCTCCTGCCGCCAGGCCCGCCAACTTGCCCGCTCAGTCGGGGGCAGTGAGATCGGCAACTGGAACTTCCGCCGGCCCTGTAGCGAAGCCGCCGCTCGCCGGTGCCGGTACCCCGACGCGCGACACGGCCGGGGTCAAGCCGTCGACCCCGGGGACTCCGCCGGGTGGCACCGCCGGAGTAAAACCGCCTGTGTCTGGCACGGGATCCGTTGCCGCTGCGAAACCTGCTACCAGCCAGCCGACGCCCGCCACTGTTAAGCCGAGCTCGACTTCGACGGCGCGCCCGGGGCTGAGTACAACCACCTCGCCGGCGAAGCCCCCCGCTGAACCGGCTGCCAAGCCCTCCGCCACTCCCGGCGCCGCGAAGCCGAAGCCTCCTGCGGCCACGCCCGAGCCCGATCGGGCTGCGCCGACAGGTATTCGGAATCGTGCGGCCGCTCCAGCGCCCGAAAGCGCACCGCCGAAAGCCCGCAAGCCGGCCCCCGGAGATTCGGAAGGCCTTCCCTTCCCATGAGCGACCTCAGCAGCGACCGGCTGTTGGCCGACGTGCCTCGCCGGGCCCGCGGCTTCCGCCTGCGCCCGCTCCTCATCGTATTCGTGCCGCTGGCGGGCATCCTCTTCCAGGTGTATATGCCGAGGTTCTTCCATTACCTCGGCTATATCGAGGTGCCGCTGCTCACGGTGGTTTACTTCTCTCTCATGCAGCGGCAGCCCGTTGTGGGCGTGCTGGTGGGTGCAGTCGTGGGCCTTGCTCAGGATTCACTGTCGCAACAGCCGCTGGGGATTTTCGGCATCGTGAAGACGCTGGTTGGCTACTTTGCCGCATCGGTGAGCATGCGCTTTGATGTCGACAACCCGGTAATCCAGTTCGTGCTCAGCTTCTTTTTCTTTGTTTTTCACGAATTCTTCAAATGGGTGCTGATCCGCGCTCTGCTGGGACAGCACCTCGATTTTCTGATCCAGCAAACGCTGTTGTTTGGTCTGGTAAATGCTGTCGTAGCGGTTCCTTTGTTTCTGATTCTGGATAAAATAAAGGAGTAGGGAACCACACGTTTCCAGTAATCGCTTGGCTGAACTGTTCACTGTCGACACGGAAAAGCCCGACGTGCATTCGCATCCGTCGGTTCGTGACGACGCCAAGTTCTCGGCCGGCAAGATCGGCGTTTTTCAGTACGTTACCGTCGGCGTTTTCCTTTTCCTGATCAGCGGGTTTTGGCAGCTTCAGATCCAGAACGAGAATATTTACAGCGAAGCCGCCGCGCGCAACCGCATCAAATCGATTCCGATCCTCGCTCCCCGCGGCCGCATTCTGGACCGGGACGGGCGCACGATCGTCGACAACCATTCGAGCTTCAGCCTCATCCTCTCCCGCGAGAACCTCAGGACCGAGCATCTGCGGCCGATCGCCGACGGTCTGAACCTCGACTACGACGATCTCGTCGAGCGGCTGCACAGGTTTCGCCGCCGACCGCGGTATGAGCCGATCATCGTCAAAGAGGAACTGACACGCGCGGAGCTGGCCTTCGTCAACGCTCATCGCGATCCCGAAACGTTCCCGGAGATGGAGCTGATCGAGGCGCAGCGGCGGCTGTATCCGAGAGACGGCCTGGGAGCGCACGTGCTTGGCTATGTCGGCGAAGTCAGCGAAAGCGAGCTGAACACCCCCGAGTTCGCAAAGTATGAGCCCGGGGACGTGATTGGAAAGTACGGCATCGAGCGGCAGTACAACGCGATACTCATGGGCATCGACGGCGCCCGCCAGGTACTCGTCGACAACCGCGGTCGCGAGCGCCAGCAGCTCGATATCAAGGAAGCCGTTCCCGGAAAAGACCTTCAGCTGACCATCGACCTTGATCTGCAGGTTGTGGCCGAGCTCGCCATGGAGGGTCGCCGCGGAGCTGTCGTGGCGCTCGACCCGCGCAATGGCGAGGTGCTCGCCATGGTCAGCCGCCCCGCATACGATCCAAACCGGTTCGCTGGGCGAATCCGCGCGTCAGACTGGAAAGAGATCGTCTCAAATCCTGAGAATCCGCTGCTCAATCGGGCAATCCAGGGTCAGCTCGCGCCGGGTTCAACGTTCAAGCCGATCATCGCCCTGGCGGGTTTGCAGTATGGAGTCATCACTGATGACTTTCGCGTGCGTTGTTCCGGCGGCGCAAGCTTTTACGGCCGATATTTCAAGTGCCACCTGAAGGGTGGGCATGGCGTCGTCGATTTGCATAAAGGCATCGCGCAGTCCTGTGACGTGTTCTTCTACACAGTTGGCAACAAGCTGGGTGTCGATCGTATCGCCGAATACGCCAAAATGGCAGGACTCGCCGAGCTCACCGGTCTTGATCTCCCCGGCGAAAAGGAAGGAGTTGTTCCTTCGAGCGCGTGGAAGATGCGCAATTTTCGAGTGAAGTGGTATGCAGGAGAGACGATCTCCGTGTCGATCGGCCAGGGCGCCACGACCGTTACTCCGCTGCAGCTCGCACGAGCCATTGGCGGAATCGCCACCGGCGGTGTGTGGCAGACGCCACATCTTGTCAAAGACTTCCGGCAGACCAGCACCACCAAACGCGCCAATCTCAACCTCGACAACGTGATGAAGGTGATCGACGGCATGTACGCCGTCGTGAATGAGGGCGGTACGGGGGTGCGCGCACGCATTCCGGCGCTGGAGGTCTGCGGTAAGACCGGTACCGCACAGCTCGCTTCCAATGAGGTCTTGAAGGGGTCGTCGCTCGGCCGTTCCATGAAGGACAACGCCTGGTTCGTA
>DASSSG010000085.1:0-2871 GCA_035708545.1 Bryobacteraceae bacterium
AAGGCATCGAATTCCCGGAGCTTCCCGGCGCGGATTGCGCGCACAAGTTTCACAACGGGCCTGTGTATGGCTACTCGAAGACGTGGGAGTTCTTCGAATCTGCCGCGAAGCAGCGGCCGCTCGAGATCCTTTACGAGTCACCCGCGCGCGAGCTCATCCAGGACGGTATAACGAAAGAGATTCTCGGCGTTCGCGCGGAGCGAGGCGGGCGCCCGATCCACGTGAAAGCCCGCAAAGCCGTGATACTCACGTGCGGCGGCTTCGAGAACAATCAGGAAATGATCCGGAACTACCTGCCGGGCCTCGAATGCTGCTACACGACGGGGTCGCCTTACAACGAAGGCGACGGCATCAGGATGGCGCAAATGGTCGGTGCGGACCTGTGGCACATGAACAACTACGCGGGCCCTTCGATGGCGCTGAAAGTCCCGGAATACAAAGCGCCGTTCTCGATGTTGCTGCTGCATTACAGCCACGAGCGTCCCGGCGGAATGATTGTCGTCGGACCGGATGCGAAGCGGTTCACTGACGAGAAGTTCCATACGCGCCACGGCAAGATCAGGAGACACGAGCACTGGATTCCGATGCCCGTGCCGACGCCGATGTTCATCGTCTTCGATCACACGGTGTTCACGGGCGGACCGCTCTACGACGCGAAGCCGGCGAGCGGCTGGGGAAGAGTCATGGAGCGCTATCCGTGGAGCAGGGACAATCGCGCGGAACTCCAGCGCGGCTGGATCAAGCGCGGCGAAACGATCCAGGAGCTTGCAAAGTCGATCGGCTTGAATGCGGATGCGCTCAAGGCAACCGTTATGCGATGGAATCAATTCTCAACGAACGGGAAGGATATCCATTTCGGCCGCACCAAAATGCTGAATCCGTTCGGCGCGCCGCCGTACTATGCCATCGAGCTCTCACCTTCGATGCTCAACACGCAAGGCGGCCCGAAGCGTAACGAACGCGGCCAGATCGTGCGCCCGGACAATACGCCGATACCGCGGCTTTACAGCGCCGGTGAGCTCGGCTCGATTTACAGTTATCTTTACCAGGGCACCGGGAACATCGGCGAGTGCCTGGCGTTCGGCCGTATCAGCGCGCGTAACGCGGTCGCTGAAACAGTCTGGGATCGGAGTTAGGCGGCCGCCGCGACGAAAGAGGAATAGACATGGACTTTGCATTCACCCCGGAACAGCAAGCACTGCGGCGCGAAGTACGCGCGTTCATCAAGAAGGAAATGACGCCTGAGGTCATCGCTGAGATGGAGGCGCACCACGCGGGGCGGCCAGTCCACCGAAGCGGTTGCCGCACGCCTCACGTGAGCGCGCTTTTCCAGAAGATCATCGAACGCGGCTGGGTCGGCATCAGCTATCCGAAAGAGTACGGCGGGCAGGGCGGCGACCGCATCTCGCAGTACATCGTCGAGGAAGAGTTGTACCGCGCGAACATCACGATCTCGCTCGGCGGCAGCGGCGCGCCGGCGATCATGGCGGCGGGTACGGAAGAGCAGAAGCGCCATTTCGTTCCGAAGCTGATCACGGGTGACGTCATGTTCGCCCAGGGGTTCACGGAGCCTCGCGGGGGCGCCGACCTCGCGTCGCTCCAGTGTCGAGCGATTCGCGATGGCGATTACTACGTGATCAATGGGCAGAAGATTTACACGTCGAACGCCGAATCTGCGACACACATCTACCTGATGGCGAGGACGAACAAGGACGTGCCGAAGCACGAAGGCATTTCGATCTTTCTCATTCCGATGAACACGCCGGGCATCACCGTCCGGCCGCTGTGGACGATACAGAACGAGCCGCAGGCGCCACAGACGACGACGTATGGCCACGCACGGACGAACGAAACGTTCTACGACGAGGTGCGGGTGCACAAATCGGCGCTTCTCGGAGAAGAGAACAAAGGCTGGCGGGTCGGATCGATGGGACTCAATCTCGACCGCGTTGGTGCGGCGCGTTATCTGATTTCTGTGCGACGCGACGAAGACATCGTCAACTTCGTGAAGCAAAGCAGTGCGCTCGACGGCTATTTCCCGGGACAGGACCCTGCGATCCGCGACAAGATCGCGGAGCTCTGGACCGAAGCGCAGGTCTGTCGGCTGATGACGATGCGCAGCATGTCCATCGTCGAGCGTGGCGAGAAATTCACGTATGAAGGTTCTGCCGAGAAAGTCTGGGCACCCGAGCATGGCGTGCGCACGACTGAAGCAATCATGCAAATGCTCGGGCCATACGGGCAGCTGCTGAACGGCTCGCCTCATGCCGTCCGGCAGGGACTTTTCGCGCACAACGCGATGGGTGCTTTTCAGTCGGGGATCAATCACGGCAGCGTGCAGGTGATGCGCGATCAGGTGGGCCGCCGTGGCCTGGGGATGCCGCGCGCAAAGCGTTGAGCGGTCCAGCTTCCGAGGCCGTGCCACTCGGCTCGCGGCACGGAACGCGGTGTCGCGTCACCAGTTGAACGCCGCGAGCAAATATTCGGGCTGCGACGATGCTTTCGCCGCGAAAGCGCGCCATCGGTTTTCGTCCGGCAGCTCGCCGTACGCGACGCCAAGCTCCGGGCCGTGAACGGCACCGGGGATGAGCGCGCTCGCGATCCCCGCGCGGGACGCACCGAGCACGTCGTGATCAACCGAATCGCCGATCATGAGCACCTTCTCCGGCGGACACGCAAGGGCTGCCAGGCATGATCTGTAGATCGCCGGATATGGCTTGCCGTGGTAGAAGACCCGGCCTCCCAGCGCCTGGTAGCGTACCGCGAGCACGCCCTGCGCGTCGACGAGACCCTGCGGCGTCAGCCTCGCGATGTCCGGATTCGCGCAAACCATCGGCAGCGCGTGGTGGACGCCAGCGACCAGCTCGTCCT
>DASSSG010000086.1:0-6023 GCA_035708545.1 Bryobacteraceae bacterium
GCTTCCCGGCCGTTCTCGCGCGTGATCGGTATCGAGCTTTCGCAGCAGTTGCGCGCCGAGGCAATCCGGAACGTCGCACACACGCGGGTGCGAAGGCGCTGCCCGGTCGAGATCCTGGGAGTTGATGCGGCGGAGTTCGAGGTGCCTGCCGATGTCAGCGCCGTTTACTTTTACAACCCGTTCGGCGCTGGGACAATGAAGGCAGTTATCGAGCGCATTACTCAGTCGCTCGAGCGACGCTCACGTTTGTTATGGGTACTCGCGTACAATCCGCCAACTCTGGAGCAGGCAGCGCAGGGGCGCCTTTCGCTGTCGGCGGTCGCTCGCGGCAGGACGGTTTATCCGGCAATCGAATGGGCGGTGTTTCGCGCGCAGCCGTAATGCGGCTGGGCAATCACACGTCGAAATCGGGCTCGTTCGAAAGCGCGGCGCTCAAAGCCGCCGAGATCGGGGCCAACACGTTCCAGATCTTCTCGTCGAGCCCTCGAACATGGCGGGCGGGGACACCCGATCCGGCGGATATCCGGAAGCTCGAGGCGGCGCGCCGGAAGCATGATCTGTACCCGCTTGTGGTGCATTCGAATTACCTGATCAATCTCGCCGCCACGGAAGGCCCGATCCGGGCGCAGTCGATCGCGGCGTTCCGCAGCGAGCTGGAACGATCGATGGCAATCGGGGCCGACTACGTAGTTGTGCATCCCGGGAGCTATCGCGGCCGCACCTGTGAGGAAGGCATTCTGCAGGTGGTGGACGCGCTGATCGAAGCGGCGCGGGGACTCAGGTCGAGGACCACGACGATCCTGCTCGAAAACACGGCGGGCGCGGGCTGCCATATCGGCGGGCGCTTCGAAGAACTCGAGGCCATTCGCCACTTCGCGCATCGCAAAGTAAAACTGCCGATCGGCTTCTGCATCGACACGTGCCACTGCCTGGCGTCGAATTATGACGTGTCGACCGCGGAAGGACTCCGCGATACGGTTCGCAAACTCGAGGCGGCGGTGGGGCTCGACAACGTACACGTGATTCATACGAACGACTCGAAGTACCCGCTGGGCTCACACGTGGATCGTCATGCGAATATCGGCGAGGGATATATTGGGAGTGAAGGCTTCCGCCGAATCCTGACCCACCCGAAGCTGCGTTCCAAGCCGTTCATTCTGGAGACGCCGGTCGACGAACCCGGGGATGATCGGCGCAATCTGGAAACGCTGAAGAACCTATGCCGGAGAAGCAGTACGACCATCGCGAGATCGAGCTGAAGTGGCACGAGCGCTGGAAAGACGACGACTCGCTGTACAGTATCGACCCATCGAGCAGCAGGCCGAAGTATTACGTGCTCGAGATGCTGCCCTACCCGAGCGGCACGCTGCACATCGGGCATCTTCGTAATTACGCGATCGGCGACGCGCTCGCACGCTACAAGTGGATGCGCGGCTTCAACGTGCTGCATCCGATGGGCTGGGATGCCTTCGGGCTGCCGGCCGAGAATGCCGCGATTCAGAACAAACGCCACCCGCGCGACTGGACGCTCACGAATATCGCGGAGATGAAGCGCCAGCACAAGCGCATGAGTTTCAGCTACGACTGGAATCGGGAGATCGCGACCTGCGAGCCCGAGTATTACCGCTGGAACCAGTGGTTTTTCCTTCGCATGCTGGAGCGCTGCCTGGCTTATCGAAAGAACGCGCTGGTCAACTGGTGCCCGGAGTGCGCGACGGTTCTGGCGAATGAACAGGTGGTCGATGGCTGCTGCTGGCGGCATGAGAGCACGCCCGTCGAGCAGCGCGAACTGGAACAGTGGTTCCTGCGCATCACGGCATACGCGGACGAACTGCTGCGCGATATCGAGACGCTGGAAGGCAGGTGGCCCGACCGCGTGCTCGCGATGCAGCGCAACTGGATCGGGCGCTCGGAAGGCGCGGAGATTGACTTCGGCATCGATGGCAGCAACGGCAGGATACCCGTGTTCACGACGCGCGTGGACACCATCTACGGCGCGACTGCGGTCATTCTGGCGCCGGCACATCCGCTCACGAGGGAGCTGACGGCGGATGTAGCAGCGGTGCGGCGCATGATCGATGCGCAGTCGCGGAGCGACCCGGGCGAGATCGAAAAAGAAGGCATCTTCACGGGCCGCTGGGCCATCAACCCGTACAGCGGGGAACGGGTGCCCATCTGGGTGGGCAACTTCGTACTGATGGGATATGGCACGGGCGCGATCATGGCCGTGCCGGCGCACGATCAGCGCGATTTCGAATTCTGCACGAAGTACGGCATTGCGATCCGGCCGGTGATTCGCCCGCTCGATGGCGCGCTGGCGAGCACGCTCGAGTGCGCGTTCGAGGATTACGGCATCACCGAGAACACCGGGCGATGGTCGGGGCTCACGAGCGAAGACGCTCGCCGGCAGATGGCGGCGTACGCCGGGGAGAACGGGTTCGGCAAAGCCGCGGTGACGTATCGGATCAAGGACTGGGGTGTGAGCCGCCAGCGCTACTGGGGCACGCCGATCCCGGTGATTCACTGCGAGCGGTGCGGTGTGGTGCCGGTGCCCGACGAGGAGCTGCCGGTAGTGTTGCCCTATAACGTGGAGTTCACGGGCCGGGGGCGCTCGCCGCTCGAGAACGTGCCGGAGTTCATGAACGTGGCGTGTCCGAAATGCGGGTCGCGGGCCCGGCGCGAATCGGACACGATGGACACATTCGTCGACTCGTCCTGGTATTTCTACCGGTACTGCGATGCGCATAACGATCGCGCGCCCTTCGATATACAGAAGATCGACTACTGGTTCCCGATCGATCAGTACATCGGCGGCGTGGAGCACGCCATCCTCCACCTGATCTATTCGCGCTTCTGGACGAAGGTGATGCGCGACATCGGCGTGGTTCACAACGACGAACCCGCGGCGCGCCTGTTCACGCAGGGCATGGTGATCAAGGATGGCGCGAAGATGTCGAAGTCGAAGGGCAACGTGATCAGCGTGGACACGATGACGGAGCGCTACGGCGGCGATGCGGGCCGGATGTTCGAGTTGTTCGCGGCGCCGCCGGAGAAGGAACTCGACTTCACGGACACGGGTGTCGAGGGGATCGTGCGCTTTTTGGGGCGCGTGTACCGGTTCGTCACGCGAAATATCGACCGCCTGCCGAAACCGGCAGAGGCGCCGGCCGAGCGCTCGGCGGGAGACCGCCGGGTGCTGCGGAAGTTGCACCAGGTGATCCGCAAAGTTACCGAGGATTTCGAGACGCGGTGGCATTTCAATACATCAATCGCGGCGATCATGGAGCTCGTCAACGAGCTGTATGCCTGCGAGGCGGAGCTGACGCCGGCCGTTATCGCGGAAGCTCTGGAGAAGCTGGTGTTGATGCTGGGGCCGTTCGCTCCTTACGTCACGCAGGACATGTGGGAGCAGATGGGACGGGACGGTCTGGTGTTCAGGCAGGAGTGGCCGTCCTTTGACGAGGAACTGGCGCGCGAGGCCGGGGCGGAAGTGATTCTGCAGGTGAACGGAAAGCTGCGCAGCCGCATGGTCGTCGACTTCGGCACCGATCGCGATCAACTGGAGGCGCGCGCGAAGGCGGATGATAAGATTCAGGCGTTCCTTCAGGGCAAAGAGATCGTCAGGATCGTCGTCGTTCCGGACAAGTTAGTGAATATCGTCGTGAAATGAGCGCAGTGCTCAATCCCGCAGTTGCGCCGGTTGGCAATCGGCGCGCAGGCTACCAGCCTGCCCCACAGCGACAAAGACGTCTGGAGTAAGTAAATGGAAGCGAATCGCAGAACGTTCCTGAAAGCAGCGGGGCTGACCGCCGCGTCGGCAAACCGCATTCTCGGCGCGAACGGCCGAGTGAATGCCGCGTTCATCGGCATGGGCAGGATGGGGCGCGAGAACCTCCGCTACGCCGCCGGACAGGAGAACCTGAATGTCGCCGCTGTCTGCGACGTCTACGAACTCAACCTGAATAAAGCCGCCGAGCTCGCAAAGAAGAAGTTCCCGGACGTCAGGTCGATCCGGGATTTTCGCGAGATACTCGCGGATAAGTCGATCGATGTCGTATGTATATCGACGCCCGATAACTGGCATGCGTACATGACCGTGGAGGCCTGCAAGGCGGGCAAGGACGTTTATGTCGAGAAGCCGGTCTCGGTGACGGTCGAGGAGGCGCGCAAAATGGTGGAGGCCGCGCGCAAATACAACCGGGTCGTGCAGGCAGGGACGATGCAGCGTTCGGCCGCGCACTTCCAGAAGGCGGTCGAGATCATCAAGTCAGGCGAACTGGGACAGATCACGACCGTACACTGCTGGAATTACGGCAACATGCCCGTGGAAGGCATCGGCAATCCGGCAGACAGCGATCCGCCGGAGGGTCTCGACTGGGACATGTGGCTCGGACCGGCGCCGAAGCGGCCATTCAACGTGAACCGGTTCGGCGTCGATCCGAACGATAAATGGTTCGCGCACTTCCGCTGGTTCTGGGAGTATGCGGGCGGGATGATGACGGACTGGGGAGTGCACTGGATCGACATCGTGCAGTTTGCGTTCGACGAAGCGATGCCGACGGTGATCAATTGCGTCGGTGGCAAATGGCGGCTGAAGGACAATCGCGAGACGCCCGACACAATTCACGCGAGCTATGAGTACGCGAGCGGCTGCCTGGTCACGTACGAGAATCGCTATGGGAACGCGCAGTCGATGTTCAACAAGGGCGGCGGCATTCTGTTCAATGGCGACAAGGCGACGATGTTCGTCGACCGCAGCGAGTACCGGATCATCCCGGAGCGGCGGCCACGGCGGCCGATGGCTGCGCCTCCGAAGGGACAGCCGCAGGGTACGCCGGCGGAAGAGATCACGCAGGTGAAGTCGACCGACAGCGGGAACGCCCGGCACTGGGCCAACTTCCTCGAGTGCGTGAAGTCGCGGGAGCGGCCAAACAGCGACATCGAAAAGTGTGCCAGATCGAGCGTGACGTGCATTCTGGCAAATGTCGCGCTGCGCAGCCATCAGCGGCTTGACTGGGATCACCAGAAGTGGACGGTGCGGCAGGGCGAGGCGAAGAAGTTCCTGTCTCGGGAAGAACGGAAGCCCTGGCGGATCAATGTGTAATCAGAGCCATCGGGCTCCGCGGCCGTGGGCGGGGATCGATATAGCCCGGCGACGACAGTACGTTCATGCCGCCCTCGACCTGCGGAGAATGGCTGCGCGAGACAGGCACCCGCGGCGACATGCAATGCCAGCGTGATGCGTACCACTTATCGAGACCCCTGAGGGTGCTGTTTTGCGACACGGCTTCTCGCCCTGGCTAACCAGCTCTCGTGAATAAACTGTTCCCTGCGGTTCGCCCATTCCTCCGCGGTGAGGACACTCAGCTCGGCGCGCGTTAACGCGGGAACGTCTCTGCCGAGCGCACGGACGCCGCCCTCGCGGTGCTCGTCGGCATAAAGCGGATCTATCGGAACCGAGTGAGTACGAGCCCACTTGCTGATGTGCGTCTCCGGCATGGCTGCGATCATTGCCGCTGTCCAGTTCGGAAAATCGAGCCGTCTTTCGAGCCACAGTGCGACGGGCCTGGTTATCCAGTGAGGACGATGCCCGACGCCGGGAAGAAAACCCGTCTCAAAGACGCCCTCGCTAGTGCCGCGTAAGCTCGCGACACGTTGCCGGAGGTCGCGGAATCCGGTGACGCCGAAGCGCGGGATGGCGACGGTGGTATCCTCGAGCCCGTTATAGACAAGCGTCGAACCGCGCGCGGCGTGCAGGGCGTAGAGCGCCGCGGCCCGGTCGCCGAGAAAGGCCAGCGATCTGTAGGGAATGCCCTGGCACATCGGCTTCGAGTTGTCCCAGTAACCGTTGGGGCCATCGAGATTTCCGCCGCCTGCCAGCACGCAGGCGCGGAGGCGCGTCTCCACCGCGCACGCGATGCTCAATACGAACGAGCCCATCGAGTAGCCGGCCGCGCCGAGGCGGCCGGGATCGACATCGCTCCGCTGCGCGAGCCAGGAAACCGCCTGCCTGACGTCGGTCA
>DASSSG010000087.1:0-5436 GCA_035708545.1 Bryobacteraceae bacterium
TCATTCTCGCTCGTTACTCGTAGCGTAACAGGAACGAGTGCGGAAGCCTCCCGCCTGGGCGGCGTTATTCATGCCGCAGCGCCGCCATCGGATCCATTCGCGCGGCGCGCCGGGCCGGCATGATAGATGCCAGCAGGGCAACCGCCCCGAGAAGCGCCGCTACGCCGGCATAGACCGGCGCATCGCCCGGCGCCACGCCGAAGAACATCGCCGCCAGCGCGCGCGCGAAGCCGAAAGCAACCGCGAGGCCAATCGCCAGCCGGATTGCCGTGACCGCACCGGCGCCGCGCAACACCATGGCGATTACGTCGCGAGCGCGCGCTCCCACAGCCATCCGGATTCCGATCTCGCGCGTGCGTTCCGCAACCGAGTACGCAATCAGCCCGTACAATCCAACCGCCGACAGCGCGGTTGCGAGCAGGCCCATGATGCCCATCAGAGTTGCCACGTAGCTCAGTCCGAGCCGGCCTTCGCTGATCACCCGCTGCATGGTTTTGATGTCATACAACGGTTGCTGCGGATCCACTGCATGCACCTGGGCCCGCCCGGCGGCGATGATCGGCTCCGGCGCTCCCTCCGCTCGCAACAGGAAGCCCACCTGTCGTGTGGGCCACTGCCGGTATGGCCGGTAGAGCATCGTGGTGACACCGCGCTCATAAACATCCTGGCGAAGGTCCGCAACGACCCCGATGACCTGCCACGATGGCCGGGCGGCGTCGTTGCCGCCGATGCGGATGTGCTGCCCTATGGGATCTCCGCTGCCCAGATAACGCCGTGCAAACGACTGGCTGACTATCGCCACTTTGGGCGCGTCCGGGCCATCGCTGTCGTTGAACTGACGGCCTGCGAGCAGCGGGGCGTTGACCACGCGGAAGTAGCCTGGACTGATCGAGCGCAGCTGCGCCAACTGCTGATCGCCGGTTCGCAGCGGAGGCTGGCCCTGGACGTATACAGGGCTGTTCAGGCTCGAGGTGAACGCCATCGCCGCCGGAGTCGCGCCGCGCGAGTGCGGCAGCGCGCTCGCAATCGCCGCGCCGCGCACCTGCGGAAGTCTCTGCATTCTGTTCAGCACACCTTCATAAAAACGGAGGAGATCGGCGTCGCTGCCGTAGCGTGCCTCCGTCAGCCAGGTGTGCATGCCGAGCAGCGTGTCGGGGTGGAGCTGCGCATTCTCACGTGCGAGCGTATCGAAACCCCTGACGATCAGCGCCGCGCCAACGGCGAGCACCACTGCCAGCGTCACCTCGCTGCCGACGAGCAGTTTCCGCATCCGGTGATGGCCGGCGGCATCGCCGGCGCGCCCGCCATCCTTGAGCGCCTCGTTGATGTTGGTGCGCGATGCCTGCAGCGACGGAGCGAGCCCGGAAATGACGCCACTGGCAAGTGTAACGGCGAGCGTGAACCCGAGCGCCCGCAGGTCGAGCGCTATTTGGTCCCATCCGGCGATGAACCGCGCACCTTCCGGAGGCATGTTGACTCTCAGCAGCTCGATGCCCCATGCGCCGAGGAGTACGCCAGGTACGCCGCCGAGGATCGCCCGCAACGTGCTCTCTACGAGCAGAAGGCGGACCACGCGCCATTTGCTCGCGCCCAGCGCGGCCCGCACCGCGATCTCGCGCGCCCGCGCACCGCCGGCGCCGAGCAGAAGATTCGCGACATTCAGACAGGCGATCAACAGAACGATGCCCCCGGCAGCGAGAATCATCTTCAGGTACTGATAAGTGAGTGTCCCGTTGATACTCGTGCGCAAAGGCAGAGGCGTGGCGGTGAATCTGCGATTGGCGTCCGGGTGCTCGTCGGCGATCCGGCGAGAGATCACCGCCAGCTCCGCGCGCGCGTCGTCGACCGTGGCATCGCGCCGCAGCCGCGCGATGCCGCCCAGAACACGATTGCCGCGATTCTGCTTCTGCTCCGGAGTGAGCGCGAGGGGCAGCCAGAGATCGACGGCAAGCGGGTATTCGAACCATGCCGGGAGCACGCCGACAATTTCGTGAGCGGCGCCGTTCAGCTCGATGGCGCGTCCGACGACGTGGACGTTGCCGCCGAAGTGCCGCGTGCGGCGACCGGCGCGATCGGCAGCACGTCAAAGAAGCTCGGCATTACGCGCGCTCCGCGCACGCGTTCCGGTTCGCCGGTCGAGGACAAATTGAGCGCTGCCAGCGAATACGCCGCCGCGCTCTCGAGCGTTCTCGCGTCGCGCTGCCAGTCGAAAAAATCGGGAGCCGAGAAAGCGTGCTGCTCGACGTACTGCGAGCCTCTTGCGGGCCGCGTCTCCGTCAGCACCAACAGCGCAAGGCGGTCGCTGTCGGGAAGCGCCACCGGTTTGAACAGCATCGCATCGGCGCAGCTGAAAATGGCCGTGTTGGCTCCGATCCCGAGCCCGAGCGTCACTACCGCGATCGCCGTCAGCGCCCGCCGATTGGCCAGCATCCGGAGGCCGAAGCGCACATCGTCCATCAGAGACATGATTCAGCCGTAGTGGAGCTTCCTGTGCGATCGCGTCGCCGCTTCCGGATTCAGCTCGCCTTTCGTAGTGCGATGCTGCCGTTGACCGTCTTCAGGTGCAGCCTGCTGCCTCCCCCGCCAATCAGCCCATCCACCACTTTTTCGGTGATGCGACCGAGGCTGCGCAGCCGGAATGCGGTCATCACCCGGCCGTTTGTGGTCTGCGCGTGTATCTCGGTCGATGCCTTCGCCGGCAGATCGAGCGTGATGCTGCCGTTGACGGTCGAGAACTCGCGGTTCTGTCTCCAGAAAGGGTTGCCAAGCGAGGCGAAGATCGAGCCGTTAATCGTCCGCGCCTGCGCGCTCCCTTTGGTCGAGATATAGATCTTTCCGTTTACGGTGTACGCTTCGACGTCGCTGTCGAGCCGCTGGGCTTCGACACGGCCGTTGACGGTCCGGCCGATCACGCCGACCCCTCGCGGCACGCGCACGGTAAGGTCGATGCGTACGCCGGTGCCTTTCGGCGGCTGCCTGATCTCCGAGCCCGGCACGCACGCAGCCGCACTCCTGGGGTCAACGGCACATACGGTGACGCCCTTTGCGTGTTCGACCGCACGCATCGCCACCGGAGCCGCAACGCCGCTTTCGCTGGCTATGTTCGCGGTGACCTCTACTTCGGAGCCGTCATAGCCCTCGACGATGATGTCCCCGTTGACGCTCCGAAGCTCGATCGCGCGGCCCTGGGCCACGCTGCCGCGCCAGTGAAATGGACCGGTCTCGGCCATCGCCGCTGCCGAGACTGCAAGCAGAACCGTTACAGTTCGCATGAGCCCCTCCCTTTCCCATGGCTCTTACCGCCCAGAGTGCCGTTTCACCCTGACATGGCCTCAGCGGATCGAGTCATTGTATCGATGTAACGCAGTTGTGGCCCGCAGGGTTCTGCGAATCTCGCCCCGCGCCTCCGCCACCGCCCGATCAATCTCCGCCCGAACACCTGCTTCGTGCCCGTATGCGTCTGTGTGCACCCGTTCGAACGGGGCCTTCGCCGTGAGGGCGAGCGCCAGCGTCACGATCGCAATCAGGTCCGCGTTGTCTCGCAGCCAGCTCATCATTCAGGAACTCCTCTCATGCGCAGGAGATCTCTCGAGGCGAACGCGCAAGCCGTGCTCCATGCGCAACTAGTTGATTCCTGAAGATCCGGGCACGGCAGCAGTGTTCGGTTCTGGGACGTTGCGCGCGGAATCGGAGCGTTGGCCTGGTTACTTCCAGAGCTGGATCTGTCGCTGAAGTCGCCGGCGCGCGCTATGCCCGAGCCGGCTCCGCCACCGTCTGCGGCTCGTTCGTAATCCATCCGTCGGCGATCTGGATGATCCGGTGCCCGTAGCTCGCATTCACTTCCGAATGCGTCACCTGTACGATCGTGATGCCATTGTCGTTCAGGCGCCGAAACAGTTCCATGATTTCCCGCGCCTGACCGGAATGCAGGTTGCCCGTGGGCTCGTCCGCAAGAATCAGTTTCGGTTTGTGTATCAGCGCGCGCGCAACGGCCACGAGCTGCTGCTGCCCGCCCGAAAGCTGATTGGGGAACAGGTCCTTCTTTCCCACCATCTGAAAGCGGTCCAGCATGTCACAGACGAGGCTCTCGCGGTCCGAGCGTTTCAGGTTCCGGTACGACAGCGGCACATCCAGGTTTTCGTACACCGTGAGGGAATCGATCAGGTGATAGCTCTGAAACACGAACCCGACGTTCCGCTTGGCCAGCTCCTGGCGCTGTTTTTGGTTCATTCGGTGCACGGCTTCGCCGAGAAAGTAATACTCGCCGCTCCAGGCGCTGTCGTGCATGCCAAGCACATGCAGCAGTGTTGACTTACCCGCGCCAGACGGTCCCATGACGGAGACAAATTCGCCCTCTTTGATGTCGAGCGTTACCCGCCTGAGCACCCAGGTCCGCGTCGGCCCGTGCTGAAAGAACTTCTCGATATTGCGCAGCGAAATCATGAAATGGATCGCCTAGTGATGCACTGTGGTGCTGCCCGTTGCCTCCGTGCTCTCTTCGACGATCCGCCCGTCGAACAGGTGGATCGAACGCTCGGCGTGCGCCGCGTACCGCGGGTCGTGCGTCACCATGCAGATGGTAGCGCCACTGCGATGCAGATCCTTGAGCAGCTCCATCACCGCCTCGCCGTTGGCGGAATCGAGGTTTCCCGTTGGCTCGTCCGCGAGCAGGATCGACGGATCGCCCGCCAGCGCGCGGGCCACTGCCACCCGCTGCTGCTGGCCTCCCGAGAGCTGCGCGGGATAGTGCTTCACGCGATGCGACATTCCGACACGCTCGAGCGCTTCATGGACGCGCTTCTTGCGCTCCGCGCTGCTCATCCCGCGATAGGTAAGGGGTAACTCCACATTCTCGTAGACCGTGAGGTCGCCGATCAGATTGAAGGCCTGGAAAATGAAGCCGATCTCCCGGTTGCGGATGCGGGCCCGTTCGGATGGTTTGAGATCCTGCACCGGACGGCCGTTGAGCAGAAAGCTGCCGGATGAGGGCGTGTCCAGCAGCCCCAGGATCGCCAGCAGAGTCGATTTCCCACAGCCCGACGGCCCCGAAATCGATACGTACTCGCCGCGCTTGATGTCCATGTGAATCCCGGCGAGCGCGTGGGTTTCCACCTCGTCCGTAGTGAAAACCTTCGTCACGCCGTCCAGGTGAATCAGCTCTTCAGTTGCTGGCATCATTCAGGTCCGTTCCCCTTATCGCAGTTCAATTCGATTATGCGCGTCCCACTGAGACATGTCGGAGAGAATCACCTCATCCCCAACCTTGAGGCCCTCGAGAATCTCGACTGTATTCACTGACGTTCGTCCCAGTTTCACCTGCACCCGTGTCGCCTCGCGAGTTCCCGGAGTGAGCTTAAACAGGCTCACCATGCTGTTCGGCTGGCCATAAACCGGCCGCTGAACGTTAAGTACGTCGGAGAGACGCTCGAGTTCCAC
>DASSSG010000088.1:0-4055 GCA_035708545.1 Bryobacteraceae bacterium
CCGATCTGACCAGGAGTGAGACCAGCGAAGGTGACCTGTACGGGAACGCCTCCAAGCGTCACCTGCGGGACGATGATCGCGCTCGCCAGCGGTTCGCTCGGCGCCACGCCGCCATTCTCGACAGCTGGAGACGTGCGTCCGAGGCCGGTCGCGTATATCGTGAGCGTATCGCCGCGATGTACAGGGTTCGACGGCGTTACTACTTCGCTGTTCACCGCGCGGATGATCGTCGCGACCTCGGGACCGCCGTTCAGGCTGGTCTTGAAGATGCTCGGCGCAGCGGGCGAGATGGTCAGATTGAAATTGTCGCTCACGCCGCCCGGAGTCCGGAGTGTCAGTGTGGTGCTGCCCTCGACGGTATAGGGCAACTGGGCATTGATCTGACTGGACGAAACGTAGATCATCGGCACCGCCGTGCCGTTCACGGTCAGGCAGCTTTCGCCGAGCAGCGTCGGCAGGGGCGCCTGGCTCGTGGTCTCGGTCACGGGGCTGAGGCTCGATCCGAAGATGCTGACCAGCCCACCCGCCGCGACCGTTTCGGAATTGTCCGCGGCGTTCACGACGCGCGAGATTCGCGGGGGGGCAACTGCGGCATCGTAGTTCCACGGCAGGACGGTGAAGCCGGACGTAGTCAGCGCGACGATCGCCCTGCCGCTCGCGAGCGGCGCCAGTGTGCGCGTAAATGCCGTGCTGGTGCCCGCGAAATCGCTGAGCAGCGGCGCTTCGACCGTGCGGGTCGCGCGCGAGCCCTCGCCGCTCCGGGTATCGACGCGCTGCATGATCCCGGCGGCCGCTGCCGACGGCGCCGTCATCCGCAGTCCGGTCCCGTCGAGGAACACGAACCCCGACGACTGGCCCGTGCCGGTCTCGAGCTGCGCCATCGGGACGAGCGATGAGTTGAGCAGCTTGTTGCCCACCACGAACTGGTCATAGCTCGATGCCGCATACGCACCACTGAGCGGGGTGCCATCCCTTCTGGAGATAGTGAACGTGTCGGCGTTCGCGTTGTACAGCATCATCGTGCCGTCCGCCTGCGCGGCGAGGATCGAGGAACCGTTCGCTGAAGCGACCAGCATCGTGTCAATGTTGATGTCGTTAGTGAACACACCGAGCGAAGGAAGTTCGCTCGCTACTCCGGACGCGAGATCGACGCGGTCAATGGTGTGCTTGGAACCCGCCACGCGTGTCGCTGCGAGAACCGCTTTGCCGGACGCCGCGATCGAGCGCGGATAGTGGCCGAGGGGCATGCGAATCCAGGGCAGCGGTTCGAGAGTCTCGAGATCATAAACGAAAATGAGCTGCGAGTTGTCGGAGCCGATCAGCAGGTACTTTCGATCGAAGCTGATCGCCATCTGGGTCGGCGTATTCCCGGTTTTCAGCGTAGCCACTTGAGTGTAAGTGACGCCGTCGAATACGAGCACCTGGTTCTTGTCCTGCCGAAGCACGAAAAACCGGTCGCGAGTGGGATCGGAAAGGATATCCACCAGTTTGCCGGGAACGTTATAAAACGTGCCGCGCTGATCGGGCTCACGTGTGTTGATCAGCACACGGATCGCGTTTGGCAGGTTAGCCGCACGGGTCGACTTGATCTGAATTTTCGCTGCTGTCGTACCTTTCTGTGTCGCAAAGCTGTTCGGATCAACGGTAATGCGAACGCGGGCCGGCGTGGTGCCGAACGCCGGCACGACACGTACTCCGGCGTCGGGAGCGAGCGTAAAATCGGTGGCCGCGCCGCTCGGATCAGTAATCAGGATGTCCTGTGAAGCGGCCCGGCGGTCGCAGAAGTTGCCGCGGAAAATCACGTCCTCCTGGGAAGAAACAATGCGGCGCGCCTGCTGCCACGAGCCGACCGGAAGAACCGTAACGCCGCTGTCCGATACCGAGTACATAGTGCTGTAATCGCCCGAGAGCACGCTCTTGCCGGAAAGATTCTCGGCAAGCTGCATTCGCTCGATGACGGCGAGATTGTCCGCATCCACGATTTGCAGCACCGGTGGCGCTGCGGGCGTCGTCGGAGCAGTGGTGCCGCCAGTGCCCGAGCCGCCGGATGTGGAACCGCCGCCCGTCGAGCCGCCGCTGGTCGATCCGCCGCCACTCGAACCGCCGCTGCCGGAGCCGCCGGTGCTGCCAGTGCCGCTGCCGCCCTGGCCCGAACCCGTTCCGGTTCCGCTTGTGCGAGGCCGTTCGCCGATCTGGACGTAAATCAGACCACGGGATGAATCAATTGCATGGCTGCCGATCTGGAGATCGCCGGTGGGGTTTGGAAACTGCGAAAGAACGGAGAACCGCCGTCCGCCGGCAACGCCTTCAAACAGCGCCCAGCCGGCCGTGAAAATGCTGCCGTTATCCGCAACGCTGACCGCGCGCGGCCCGAGCGGCGGCGACGCAACATAGTTGCCTGCGACGATCTGCCCCGCGGCTACATCGTAGCCGAACCAGAAGGTGTCGGTCACGCCGTAGATCCAGAGGCCGTCGCGCGACGCCGCGACCGAAGCGCCCGTGATCTGGACGGGCGTCGTCGGCGTCGGCTGCGGCAGTGTCTTCGGAGCGGGACTCGTGATGGGACCTATCAGCTCGGTCGAACCCGACTCGGGATCGAACAGCAGGTACTCGGTCGAGGTGACCACCAGCGCACGGCCATCGATGCCAAACGCTACGCCGAACGGCGGCGCGCCGAGCGCAAACGTCTGCTTCGCGCCAGTGTCGAGCGTGATGACAGTGAGCGCGTTCGCCGGCGACATTCCGGCCGCGAAGTTGCCGTAATGGGCGACTACGAGGAACCGCGCGTCCGGCGACAGCGCGAGCGCGCTCGGCTGGGATGGCACATTGATGGCAGTACGAACCGAGTTGTCCGACAGGGACATGACGTCGACTCGGTTCGCAGTGAAATTCGCGATGTAAAGAACGCCGCGTCCCTCGTCCAGCGCGAGGTCGGAGGCGTGCCCGCCTATAGCGACCACTTTCCCGAATGTTCCGGCCTGGCTCGTCGCGACGGCGCCAACGGCGAGAACCATCATGCACAACCAAGTCCCGATCTTCATACACACCCTCTGTGAAACATCACCAGCCGGCGACTTCCGCGGCACGCGGCAAACCCGGCCACGACAACAGATCGTCCGATCCGGATGCATTGCGGCAGTGTCCGAAGCGAACGGCTTCGAACGGTCGGGCCCGGGTGGCATCCGCACACGAGCCCGTGCCATTTTCACGACGAAGACTACTCCGCGTTCTTCTTACGCCGCATCACGATGAGGCCCAGCAAAACCACCGCGATCACTGCGCATATGATGCGAACCATGGATGGGTCCATTTGTCTCTCCTTTCCTCGACTCAGCTCCGGGTGCGGCCCCTCGCGGCGCCTTCTCCCGCCTGAACCTGCCTCACAGCGAACTTCACCCTGCGTTCACAGCAGGCGATCGTTCGCGGTCAGCCGCTCTCCCCTTAAATCGGCGGAGACGGCATATCTCTTGAGCCCGCCGGCCTACGAAACCGACTCCATCATCGGGATCAGCTCGCGGACGATCTTCACGGCGACCGGGCCGACGGTTACGACGAACAGCGTCGGCAGAATGCAGAAGAAGATCGGAAACACGAGCTTGACGCCAAGCTTCGCCGCCTTCTCCTCCGCCACCTGGCGGGCCTGAATACGCATGAACTCGGCGTGACCGCGGAGACTCGCCGCAATGCCGGTGCCAAAACGGTCGGCCTGAATCAGCACGGCCACGAGCTTCTTGAGATCCTCGACCGCGGTGCGGTCGGCGAGATTGCGCAGCGCCTCGGGGCGCCGCTTGCCGGCCTTGAGCTCCAGGTTCACGAACGCGAACTCCTCAGTCACCTCCGGATGCGCATGCTCCAGCTCTTTGGAAACCTGGAGAATGGCCTGATCGAGACCAAGACCCGACTCGACGCAGACGACCATCAGGTCCAGCGCATTCGGCAGCCCGCGCTGGATCCCGTGCTGGCGCCGGCGAGCACGAATCTTCACGTACTCGTTCGGTCCGAAGAAGCCCATCGCAGCCGCGGCGATGATCGCCAGCATCTTGTTCATCTGTTCG
>DASSSG010000089.1:0-2181 GCA_035708545.1 Bryobacteraceae bacterium
GGCGCACATGGACGCGATCTATTCGGATGGCCATGGCCCCAGTAAGTACGTCCCGTGTGTATCGCTGCGCTCGAACCGCAGCACCGCCAGCCCGCGCGCGAAATGCTCGAGGAAGCGATCGCTCGCGGCCTTTTGAATGGCCCTCGCCCGGCGCGGATCGGTGCGCCGAATGTCGAGAATATCGGCTGGAAGCGCGATACGCGCCTGAATATCGTTGCGCGGGATGTCGCGGTCGAGATGCCACTCCGCAACGCAGCGGTCCGTCGGGAGTCCCCCGTGCAAATGACTGGTGGTGGTGCCGTACTGATTGAGTACATAGCGGCGCACGACCGCCCCGAGCCGCTCTATATTGAAGTGCGCGTTTTTCAGCTCCAGCGGATCGAACGTCCACTCGATAAGCTTAATGTCGCGAGCAAGCGCGTCCTCTTTCTGGCGCAGCTTGAGCCGGCGGCCAATTCCCTGATCGCGGTAACCCTCGATGATACCCATCATGTGGCTGTGCCAGTAAGCAGCGCCTCCGGGCTTCACCCCCGGAATGGCGAGCGAGAAGCCCACCATGCGCTCTCCGTCGAAGGCTCCGAGAACATGGCCGCCGATCTTCGTAGCTACGACGAACAGGCGCAGCGGGAGCAGCTCGACATCTTCGAATCCCCAGATTTGCTGTTGCAGGCGGACGGCCTCGGCGAGCTCGGAGTGTTGGTGCAGCTCGCGCACCTCGATCATGGCCGGCGCTTGGCTTCGCCCCAGAGCGACTCCATCTCTTCTATGTTCGATTCCTCGAGCCGCTTGCCGCGCGCGGCGAGCGACTGCTCGACGTGCGCGAACCGTCTGCGAAACCTGCCGTTCGACTTCCGCAGCGCCTGCTCGGGATCGACTTTGAGAAAACGAGCGATGTTGACGATCACGAACAGCATGTCGCCGATCTCATGCTCGATCTCTTCCGCCGAGCCCCCGGTGCGCGCTTCGTGCAGCTCGCGCACTTCTTCGTCGAGCTTGTCCAGCACCTGATCGACGCTGTCCCAGTCGAATCGGGCTCGCGCGGCTCTCGAGCTGATCTGGGCAGCCTCCACGAGCGCAGGCAGATTTCGCGGCACTCCGTCGAGCAGCAGCTTCGGCCCGCCCTTCCGGCCCGCTTTCTCCTCCGCCTTGATCTCGTCCCAGCGTTTCTTTACGTCGTCGGACGTTTCCGCGAACGCGTCAGCGAATACGTGGGGGTGACGGCGCACGAGTTTCCGGTTGATCGCATCGAGCGAGTCTTCAATACGGAAGTATCCGGCTTCTGCCGCCATCTGCGCGTAGAACACGCACTGCAGCAGGAGATCGCCGAGCTCTTCGGCGAGCTCGGCCCAGTCACGCTGGTCGATCGCGTTGAGCACCTCGTACGTCTCTTCGAGCGTGTACGGCTTGATGGTGTCAAAGGTCTGCTCGCGGTCCCACGGGCAGCCATTCGGGCCACGAAGGCGGGCCATGATCTCGACCAGCCGATCGAAGCTCCGGCCCGCTGAACCCATAAAAGAAATCCAGGTTAGCACGCGGCTCGATGCCGCCGCGCACGCCGGACAGTCAGGTGGACGTCTGCGACCTCTCCGCCGGTTGTCTCTGCCTCGGCACGCTGACCGATGAGAAGAGCGCAGCCCCTGCCACGATCACATTGCAGGCCACCAGCGGTGCAGAGCCGATGATCAGGCCATAAACGATCCACACACAAGAGGCGCCCGCCTGCACGCGGCGCAGAATCGTGGGCTCGCGAAAGAAGTAAGAGCCGACCGAAAGCGCGGTTGCCGCCCAGCCCATCGCGTTGAGCATCATACGATCTGTCCCGCGGAAGCCGGAGCAGCGGCCCGGCAGATCGTCAGTGAGTCCGTCCGGACCTTGTCCCAATCGCGAAGCACAAATCCGTGCGCCTCAAACAGCGCTCTTATGCGGGTCGAGTTCCAGCCGGCGATCTCCTCGAGTATCGGCACGAGGACGCTCAGTGCATCCTCGCTGAGAATCGTCCGCCGCGCGATCTGGTTAATGTACTTGTTCTCCGAAACTGCAATCGTGAGGCCGTCCAGGCGGTTGACATGCAGCATGACATGAATATCCGAGCTGCCGTCGCCCACGTACACCAGCCGATCGTGCGCGACGGGAAGCCGCGCTCGCAGGGTCTCGAGCACGGCTACCTTTCCGTAGCCCGCA
>DASSSG010000090.1:0-4474 GCA_035708545.1 Bryobacteraceae bacterium
GGCGAAGGTCATGCAGGCAGTGGAGCTCGGCGCAGCCGGATACATCCGCAAGCCATTCACGGCCGATCAAATCAAGTCAAAGCTCGCGGGCTTTTTCTGATATCACCGAAACGACCCGAAAAGGTACACGCCAATGGAAAACAGAATTCAGATCGATGCCATTTGCACGGCCACTCAGGAAGTCTTCATAACGATGCTTTCCGATCAGGTCGTCCCCGGGGAGGCTTATTCGGAGCGCAATGCCTCCACGAATTCCGAAGGCGTGGTTGCCCTGATCGGGATGACGGGTGCGTGGATCGGCACGGGAATTCTGATGTGCCCCGCAACGCTCGCCTGCAAACTCAGCGCGCTGCTGCTCATGGGGGAGCACCCCGGAACGGCTGTAACGGAAGAAGTCCTCGACTCAGTCGCCGAGATCACGAACATGATCATCGGAAATGTCAAGAACCTGCTCGAGGAACACATCGGGGAGCTGAATCTCAGCATCCCGACCGTCGTCTACGGCCGGAACCTGAAGACCCGGAGCGTGAATGACGGTGAGTGGGTGATTGTGCCTTTTGAATGCGAAGGCGAACGCCTCGAGGTCCGGCTGTGTCTTGTTCCGAACACCGGCAAACACTCTGCGCGGCCTGGCTTCGGGTTGTCTCACGTGGTTGCGCCGGTGGTGCAGTAACGGCTTCCACAGAGTCGCGAGAGCCGGTCGGTCAGCCACACGATTCCGGCATGTGCATCAACAGGGTCGCAGGAACTATCTGCGGGATCGTCAGCCGTTCAGGTTGAGAACCGGCATGCCTCGCGCGCGCGCCGGCGGTTCCTTGTGCGGTGGCCCAGGTGTGGCGTCGATTCGGCTTCGTACCGAGCCACTGCGTCTTCGATGTCGTACCGGAGCACGCGGCGGAGCAATTCCCGCTCGCGTTCGATTTAGCTGTTCATGCCCGCGCCTCTTCAGCAGCGCACAACATTCTATGCTTGAAGTATGGCGGATGAGCCTACAGAAAAGCAGCAGGACTACGTCGCGCCCCTCGAACCGGTACGCGCCGCGCAGGTCGTCGACACACTGAGCGACGGCACGAAGGTGAAGGTTCGAATCCCGCGTATGCGCGCCTGTGATGAGAAGGACGCAAAAGGAAAGATCTGCGCCGGGCATCTGAAGCGGTGGTATTTCTTTGGCGATGAAGTCGCGCAGAAGTTCGGCAGGGATGCCGAAATCTACCGCTGCGAGCACTGTAAGACGCTCTACCTGCCCAACCCGGAAGAGCAACCTCGCACCGGCACGCTCGCTTACTAAGCCGGCTTCCGGCCGCGTATCTCGTCCCAGGGCTGCACGTTGCACTTTGCTGCCCACGCCTCGTACATCGCCCGCATGCGGTCCACGCGCGCAACCTGCCTGGGAGCGAGGTTGTTGAGCTCCGTACGATCGGCGTCGAGGTCGTAAAGCTCCCAGCCGTCGGGATGGTGCGAGACAAGCTTCTGGTTCCCTTCACGAACCGCTCGGTTACCTTCGTGCTCCCAGTACAGCGTCCGATTGGCGGGCGTGTTGGCGGGCGTCCGCCGTCCCGAAAGCACCCCGGCGAAGCTGCGGCCCTCGAGCGGCAGCACCGAGCGTCCGTTATGCTCCGCGGGATATCGGGCGCCGGCGACATCGAGGCACGTCGCCATGATGTCGATCACATGCGCCGGTTCGTGCGTAATCCTGCCCGCGTGGCGCAGCCCGGCCGGCCAGTGCGCAATCAGCGGCGATGCGATGCCGCCCTCGTGCACCCAGTGTTTGTACAGGCGGAACGGCGTGTTGCTTGCGTTGGCCCACGGCAGACCATAGCTCGTGAACGAGTCAGGCCCGCCCGGCGGCACGTCGCGAACCTCGCCGCCGATGTTCATCTCGGCGCAGCCGCCGTTGTCGGCCAGAAACAGGATCAGCGTTTTCTGCTCCTGGCCGAGTTCTCGCAGCCTGGCGAGCAAGCGGCCGACATTCTGATCCATGCGATCGATCTGCGCGGCGTATACGGCCATGCGCCGGTCCTGTGCCCGCTTGTTGTCGACCGATTCCCATGCCGCGGCCTGCGAGTCGCGAGGCGTCAAAGGCCAGCGCCGGTCCACGATTCCCAATTCGATTTGCCGCGCGTGACGCTCGCGCCGCAGCACGTCCCAGCCCTTCAGATACCGGCCTTCATACTTCGCGATGTCGTCCGGGAGCGCATGCAGCGGCCAGTGCGGCGCCGTGTAGGCGAGATAGAGGAACCACGGCTGCGTCCCACGCCCGAATTCCTCGAGGAACTGGATCGCGTGGTCCGTGAAGGCGTCCGTCAAATAGAACGGCCCGCTCGGCTGCCAGGGCTGATCGTTGTACGCATAACGCCGCCCCGGCTGCACACGGAAGTAGTTCGAGGCGCCGCTGATCAGGCCGAAGTAACGTTCGAATCCCCGATCGACCGGCCAGTGCGGGCGCTCCTCGCCGACGTGCCATTTGCCGGCCATTGCTGTCCGATACCCGCCGATACGCAGGGCCTCGGCGATCGTGACGCAACGGTCGTTGAGAAAACCGCGATACCCGGGAAGCCCGCGATCCTGCACCATATGGCCGATACCCGTCTGGTGGTTGTACAAGCCGGTGAGCAGGGCTGAGCGAGTCGGGCAGCAACGCGCCGTGTTGTAGAACTGCGTGAACCGTACTCCGTTCCGCGCAAGCCGGTCGAGGTTGGGCGTCGCGATCTCGGACCCATAGCAACCGAGGTCCGAGAAGCCCATATCGTCGGCCATAATGACGATGATGTTCGGCCTGGCGGCTGCAACAGCGGAGCCGGCGGCCAGCGAGCCGGCAACTCCGGCGGCGCTGCGCATGAACTCGCGGCGAGTCATATCGGAATACTACATCGCTTCGGCTACCCTCGATTGATATGCACAAGCTCGCAGCGGTGCTGCTGGCGTCAGTGGCCGCCGGCTCCGACGCCGATCTCATCCTCCACAATGGCCGGGTCCTGACAGTCGATCGCAGCTTCTCGGTCCGCGAAGCGGTCGCAGTGAAGAATGGCCGGATCACGGCAGTGGGCACGAGCGCGGCGGTGCTGCGCGAGCGCGGTACAGGCACTCGCGTCATCGACCTCGAGGGCAGGACCGTGCTGCCGGGCCTGATCGACAGCCATGTGCACCCGCTCGGCGCCGGCCTGAGCGAGCATCGCAGGCGGCTGCCGCGGCTCGATTCGTTCGCCGCCGCGCAGAGCTACGTCCGCGAGCAGGCCAGGATCACGCCGAAGGGGCAGTGGATTGTAGTGCCCCGCAGCTTCCCAACGCGCCTCGGGGAAATGCGAATGCCTACGCGCGAGGTACTCGACGTGACCCGCGATCACCCCGTGATGTGGGACCTGAGCTACGTCGTCGTGGCGAACACACACGCGCTCGAACTGTCAGGCATCACGCGCGACACGCCGAATCCGGCCGGCGGAGAGATCGTCCGCGACGCCTCGGGTCAGCCGAACGGCGTGCTGAAGAACGCACAAGGATTGCTGAAGGGCCTCCGCGACAGCGACCCCGTGAGCGAGACCGACAAGCTCGACGCGCTCGAAGGCATGCTGAAGAGGTATGTAGCGGCGGGACTCACTTCGGTGATCGACCGCGCACTCGCGCCCTCTGAGATTGCGCTGTACGAAAAGCTCCGCCGCGAACGCGGTCTGCCGCTGCGCGTGATGATGACGTGGCGCATGCCGACTTCAGGTGCCATCGACGAGGTAGTCCGCCGCCTCGAGTCGGGCCCCAAGCCGTATGGGGACGAGTGGCTTCGGCTCGGCATCTTCAAAGTGACGCTCGATGGCGGGATGACAATCGGGACTGCGTACCAGCGCGCGCCCTACGGCCCGTTCGGCGCACAGCTCTACGGCAAGACCCGGCCCGACGACCGCGGCCAGCTCTTCGTCTCGCCCGATAAGTTGCAGGCCATCATGAGAGCGGCGCTCGCGCGGGGTTACTCGCTTACCGCGCACTCGCAGGGCGGGGGCGCCATCGATGCCCTCCTCGATGCGTGGGAGTTGCTGAAGCAACCCGAGCGGCTGGCCGCGTCGCGGTCGCATGTCATGCACGGGTCGTTTCAGTCGCCCGAATCCATCGCGCGGGCGAGGCGTCTCGGGGTGCTGGAAGACGTGCAGGCTGCCTGGCTGTACCTCGATGCCCCGGCGCTCGAGAAAGTGTTCGGCGATGAGGGCATGAAGTACTTCTTTCCTCTTAAGTCATTCGTTGATGCAGGCGTGCTGTTCGCTGGCGGGAGCGATCACATGACGGGACATGACAAAAACAGCGCCACCAACCCGTATAACCCCTTTATGGGCATGTGGACCTCGGTCACGAGGATGACCACCGCCGGCCGCGTGATCCACCCGGAGCAGCGTATCGGCCGTGAAGACGCGCTGCGCTCGTACACGCTGTGGGCGGCTTATCCGCAGGGCGCCGAGAAGGACAAAGGCTCGATCGAGGCCGGCAAGTTTGC